>NZ_JBCFBO010000001.1:997868-1280542 GCF_038562635.1 Methanobacterium sp.
TTGAGGTAAACCTGTCCTTCTTAAAGTTTGTCTTACAACACAATCCATAAATAAAAGTTTTACAATTGTTTCGTGGCCCTTCTCAATAGTGTATCCTTCCTGATCTGATGGTTTCCACATTTCAAAATAAAATTCCATTCCAAGTATCTTACTCAATTCAGTCATGGCTTTTTCCAGATCATCTGTTTTCTCGGTCATTTTACCGGCTTCATGTCCCATTCGCTTCCCGGCCTGATAAACAATAGCATTTGCACCGCGCCCAGAAACCTGTTCTAATGCACTTGACATAGATCCTACAAATTTCATAAGAACGTGAAGGGCTTCTTCATAGTCATTGATGTCTCCACCAGTTTCTGGAGGAATTAGTTCAGGTTTAAAATCGCCTCTTATTTCTTTATGTTCGATTTCCATGTCCAAAACTCCTTATATTATTTTGCTTATAGTTGAATTTACCTTTCGGTCAATATAAAGTCTTTTAGCAACATGTATATCATCGTGTTCCAGTGCCTGGGAAGGACAAATCTCGTGACATGATAAACACGCCATACAATCCTTTTCATTCACTACAACAGTCTTACCATGCTCACTATCCAATTCATACACATCGCTGGGACAATCCTCAACGCAAGATCCACATCCCACACATGCATCCTCGTCTACTTTTATTTTTACCATAGCAATCCCCTCATTTTTCCTTTTAAAGCAATTTGGAAAGATGTTTAACCCAATTAAATCTTTCCTACACAATTTTTTTTGAATTAAAAAAAATTAATTCAATCTATAATATTACCTTGTAGGGATATTTTTCTATATAAAACGTCTTTACTATTAAGGATTTATATTACATGTTCGTAACACTCTGTAAATTATAATAACAAATTATTACCTAATAATAAAAAGGAGAGTCAAAATTATAAAAAAATAGTAAATTTAACTATTATATCAAATTATCATGGTTTTAAGACCCGTATCCAGCCTGTATGGTTTGTGTTTCGCTTTGATATCTATAAGTTTCCCCACCATGTCCACTACTTTTATTCAATAAATAGCTTAAAAACTTTTTTCAGGCAAAATAATTATTTTAGCCGTATTTTAAAAAAACGGCCGATAATAAGAGCCTTATTACCATTACATACTTATTTAGAATATATTTCTAGTGTACTTGTTTATGCGTTTATTCCACTAGATATTATTTTTAAGGCACTATAATATTTTATTTATAACCTGGTTTACTTTTCGGTCTATATAGAGCCTTTTAGCCACAGGTATGTCGTCGTGTTCCAGTGCCTGGGAAGGACAAATCTCGTGACATGATAAACACGCCATACAATCCTTTTCATTCACTACAACAGTCTTACCATGCTCACTATCCAATTCATACACATCGTTTGGGCAGTCTTCAACGCAAGATCCACATCCAACGCATGCGCCCTCGTCTACTTTTATTTTTACCATATTATCAGTCCAGTTTTTTCTTTAGAGTCTCTGGAAATTGATGTAATTTAATTTTCCATTATTTTATCCCGAATCCGAAAAAATAATTCCCTAGTTTTTAAACCTTCAGGAAAACTTAACATATGGAATTTCTTTACTATTAAATATTTCCATTAAGTGTTTGCAGTCACAATAACTTACAATAAGAAGTTATTACCAAATAACAACTCAAAATCCCAATTTTACTAGAAAAAGTCAATTAATTAGAGTATCAATATCAATATAAACTAATTCCATCTGTTGTGGCTCCTAAATAAAAAAAAATAAATTCTAAAACTAAGTTAAAGAGGTTGTAGAAACCAGTTTACAATGGACTATATAAGCTGCCAGCTTCCGTCCTGGAGGGTAACATGTTATAAGTAACAACCGGGGCTCTCCACTTTGAGCAAATGAAATTGGATTTTCTTTATAATCCCACCGGATGTCATCACCATTTGATGTGACTTTATAAATATATTTTTTAGATATAGTATAATCTTTTATTATAACCTGATCTCCAACCTTTAAACTACCAAGTTGACGGAATAATCCAGAATAATGTGTCCTATGACTTAATAAACCACATTCTCCATTTTGACCAGGTTCGACACTTTCAGGATAATGATAAACAGTATTATACCCATTTACAGTCTCAGAATTTATCTTGGCGTTAACTCCTATTCTTGGAATTACAAGCCGGTATACATCAGATGTGCTTCCAGATACAGAATTAGTAGTTGAAGGGCTTAATAGATCAACAGGAGCACTTCCATTTCCACGAAGGTATAAATTAGTTTGATATGCATTTAATTCCTTAGATTTCTCGTAACCAACGATTATTACAGCTGAAGACACAATTACGCACACTAAAACAATTACAACAGCTAAAATTTTATATTTAGACATTGTTAAATCCATCTGATCATCTTCCGTATAATATACCGCTAGTTAAAAAATTTAATTAGATGTATTGTTAATTCATCTATTTAAACGTGTTAAATATCATTTAAATAAGAACATATCCCAAAATATTTAAATGGGACTGTGTGTTTTAGAAAGTGTATATTATTTAATAATTGCATCCAGCAGTTATCCATTTTTTGTGTTTTCATCCCTTAAAAGCTTCTTAGCTGCTTTTCCAAGAGCAGAACGATGTTCTGTAACTCTCCATGGATCATTTACCCACACACATAGTGTTAATCTGACCCCCACATCTATAAGTTCTCTAACTATAACTTTTGGTTTAGGTTTTTTCAGGACCCAATCACATCCAGCAGCCATATCCTCAAGAGATTTTGAAGTTTCTTCAAGATTCATAGTATAAGGTATAACTATATCCAGATCTACCCTTCTTGTATCTGATGCTGTATGGTTTATGAATGGATTGGTTGAAAACAATGCATTTGGAATCGTGATAATCTTTTTATCATATGTAATTATAGTAGTGAGCCTAAAACCCATTTTAACTACTTTTCCTTTCTGATTAGATACTTCAACAATATCTCCTACTCTAAAACTTTTATCTAAAAATATGAACATTCCTGCAATAAAATTAGAAAGCGTGTCACGTGCTGCAAAACCAACGACAATGCTCACTACCCCTAAACTTACAGCAATGGCAGTTAAATTGATTCCAAATAATCCGAGGATTACAGCTGCAGCAATTAGATAAATTGTGTACTTAATAATTTCATTTAAAACTTGAACCATAGTTACGTCAAGATCCCATTTAACTTGAGTATTTTTAAGAAAACGGGACGTCAGTCTTACTATTAAAAATGCTACAATTAAAGTAACACCCATAGCAATAATATCATCAAAATGTATATTCGCAAACATTGTAGCAATGGCCATTTTATTCCACGTTCCTAAAGATTTCTAGTTTTATTAATCAAGGGATAACTAAATTGTTAATGAGTTATATTTAAGTTATTCGAAAATCAGGCTATTAAATTAGCGCTCCACTTCTATCTGCATAAAATCTTCTGCAACTGTTGAATTTTCAAATATTTCCCTTGCTTCAGTTTCAAGGATATCTGATTTTTTATATCTTGTACTTACATGAGTTAATATCAATCTTTTAACATTTGCTTTTTTTGCAATTTCTGCAGCTTGAACCGAAGTAGAATGGCCCATTTCACCAGCTTCATCTCCATACTTGCCTTCAAAAGTAGATTCATGTACCAAAAGGTCTGCATCCTTTGCAAATTCCTGCATTTGATCTGAAGGGGTTGTATCCCCCGAATAAACAATTTTACGCCCTTTTCTCTCTTCTCCAAGTACCTGTTCCGGATTTATTATATTATCTCCTACTTTTACTGCAATACCCCTCTGAAGTTTCCCAAAATCAGGGCCTGGATTAATTCCAAGGGCTATCGCTTTTTCCTTTATAAACTTAGGTCTTCTTTTCTCATATATACTATATGCAAAGTTTAAAACCGTGTGGTTCATCTTAGAACAGCTTACTCTATAATTTTCTGCCTCAAGTATAATTCCATCTTCAATTTCATGCATATAAATTTCGAAGGTGAGTGAAAAATATCCAAAATTTCTTATAATATTTACCATCTCAACAAGGCCCTTAGGACCAAATATATGCAGCGGATTTTTTCTTCCCCTAAAAGCCATTGATTGAATTATTCCTGGAAGTCCAAGAATGTGATCTCCATGAAAATGAGTTATAAATATATTGTTTATTTTCATAGGACTTATTTTAGCCTTTGACATTTGAAGCTGTGTGCCTTCACCGCAATCAAATAAAAAAATCTCTCCAAATGCCTTTAATGCTATTGAAGAGTGATTCCTGTGACTGGTAGGGATTGCAGATGATGTTCCTAAAAATACAAGCTCCATAATATTTCACCTTAGATATAACTTATAAAATTAACTATAATCGATTATTTCTGAGTTATTTATTTATATCTTTTACTTTATATAGCTAAACAGGGATTTAATATGAGAGATATTCTAAAGCAAATGGTTTATGAGGATATAGGTTTTGAGGATATTACCTCCAATGCTTTGATTCCTAAAGACCTAAAAACAAAGGGAATAATAATAGCTAAAGAAGATGGAATTATTTCCGGAATTGATGCTGTATCTGATTTATTTAATGAATTTAAAATTAGATCATCCGTTAAAAAACATGACGGGAATAGTGTAAAAGTAAACGATATTATTATGGAAATTAAAGGAAATGCACGTACAGTTTTAAGTTTAGAACGTACTGCATTGAATTTCCTCATGAGAATGAGCGGTATTGCAACCTTAACGTTTAATACCCTCCAAAAAATAAGGGAAGTAAATGAAAATATTATACTGGCAGGTACACGTAAAACAACACCCGGACTGCAAATTTTTGAAAAAAATGCAGTTAAAGTAGGTGGTGGAGATACTCACAGGTTCAGATTAGATGATTCTGTCCTCATTAAGGATAATCATATTGCCATTGTTGGTAGTATTGAAGATGCTGTAATTATGGCCAAAAAGAATGTGAGTTTCACCAAAAAAATTGAAATAGAAGTGGAAGACGAAAAAGGTGCCATAGAAGCTGCAGAAGCAGGGGCAGATATTATAATGCTGGATAATATGAACCCTCAAGAGATTGATAAAATCATTTCAACACTCAAATCAATGAATTTAAGAAATAACATTTTAATTGAAGTTTCAGGTGGAATAAAGCCTGAAAATATTGTTGAATATGCAAAAACAAATGCAGATATCATTTCGACAGGATATATAACTCATTCTTCAAAGTCTCTGGATTTGAGTTTAGAGATACTTTAGGCATGTAATACATTGACCAAGCATTCATATACGTTGTTTCATAATATTCAAATCATAAGTATAATCGATATTTTCAGTTATCATAATTTGAACTAATGGTGCTTTAATTTTATGTAGAAATTTTACAAGTTAATATATAATTGCGACTGAAAATAATTTACATCATGTGCAAAATAATTAAAGAAGTGGTCCTTATTTATGCATAAATTTATATGCGTTGATGCTTAAAATGAAACTAGATACAAAATAGTTATAGATGTAAAATTTATTTTTACACAATTTTTTTAAATTTACAAGGAGGAATTCAATGTCAGATGAAGAAATTCAAAAAACTGAAGGAAACATAGAAGAAGTGCAAGAAGAAGTGCAAGAAGAAGTGCAAGAAGAAGAAGAAGAAGAAGCTGAAGATTTACCATTTGCAAAAGCAGAAGTTGTAAGATTAATGAAACAGCATTTAGACAGCGACAAAATGATAAGAGAACGTGTCAAAGTTGAAATGAACAAGTTTTTAGGAGATGTCCTTGAAAAAGTCTGCAAACAGCTCAATGAATATCCTTACACAACAATAGAATACGAAATGCTGAAAGAATCAATATATCCTTACAAAAATGTAGAAAGAATTAATGAAGAAAAAGAAAGGATATTAAAACATTTAGATGCTATTAAAGCAGACTGTGACGCTTTAAGCTTAGATGTCAGAAGGACATTAAAATTAAAAGACGTGGAAGACACAGTATATTAATCTCTCATAAAATCCGTAGGATTTTTGGAGCATCAAAAAACGTAGTTTTTTGCAAGCTCTCAAAATTCATAGAATTTTGGAGCGACAAACACAAGGTGTTTGTCAGCTCTCGAAAATCTATGATTTTCGATGATTTTGTAAACGTCAAAATTTATTTGAGAGCCAAAAAGAAGATGCTCATATCGAGTAAACTTCTAAAACACTTCTTTTTTCATTTAAAATATCAAATCACTTGCAAAATTAAAAGTTTCTCAAAGATATTTAAAAATTTATATTCATTTAGGGCATAACTCTTTTCTTAATTCGGTTATATCGCGAACTGTTTCAATGGAACCAACAAGATTTCCATCACAATCATAGAGTGGAGACGCTTTTACAGATATATAAGCCCCTTTTCCACCAAAGAGATTACTTACAAACACTTCAGCAAATAAAGTTTTTCCTTCTCTTTTCACATAAGCATATTTATCTTCCATCTCTTTTTCACTTAAAAAAATCAGATCAATTAGAATAGGCCTTTTTTCGCCATAAAATGGTATAGAATAAGCATATTCACCCTTACCTAAAATGTCTTCTTTGAGAGTACCGGTCATCTCTTCAATAGCTTTATTCCATGCAATTACCCTTTTATTTTCATCTATTACAAATGTAGCATCCGGCAGGAATTCAATTATATCCATAAGTTTCTGGCGTTCAATTTGCATTTCTTCCTCTGCCTTTCTCTGCTTTGTTATATCAATTGTTAAAGTTATATATACCTCTTCTTTTGGTGAAAATGCTGAAATAGAGAAATATTTATCCAATGGCATGAAATGAACATCATATTTCACGCCTCTTCCTGTAGATACTGCTTCATTAGCCTTTTGAAGATCTATAGCTACTGCTTCATAGCCATAAAGATCTTTAATGCTTTTTCCAATTAAACCCTTCTTTAAGGATTTTTTCTGCCGGTAAGCAGCGATATTAGCGTAAGTTATAACTAAATCCACTACTTTTCCAGATTCATCACGTAATACTGAGTATACAGTCACTCCTTCCTGCATATACTCAAAAAACTGATAATCTAGACCGGGCAGCGGGCCATATTCTTCAGATTCAATTTTACCTTCCTCATTATTATTTAAGTTAGGTTTCCGTTCCATTTAGAATATACTCCCCTTATGTTCCGTTTAAGATAATTCTAACTTTTTTTAAACTTGATAAACATTAAATACATATATTTCTTATGTGATTCCCTGCATATAATACATACCATCTAATTAGACATACTGCAGATTCCAAATTACAACAATTTTTTAAATTATTTAATTAATCTCAGAAAGCTATTTAAACAACATCAGCATTACTCATTTTCAAATACTGTGAAACCCGTTTTCAGGTTCTTTATTTCTTCCAGACTCAATTTTCTTTTGAGTGCATCTTCATGAATTATGATACTGTGGCCAAAAGGATCTTCAATTATTACTGTGACAGTATCTTCTCCATTTTTAACTCTTTCAAGCTCTTTTAAGATATTAGACGCATTTTTTTTAGACTGTTCATCTTCAACAAGATTCATAGCAGTTATAACAGCGTCATGAAATCGCGTCAGCACGCCCTCAACATTTGAGACATAACCCTGTGATCTTGGACCTGGTTCTACTTTCAAGCCCAGTTCAGGTATGCTGATTGTAGCTGATTGAGATCTGATAACCCTAGCATTTAAATTAGATTTATCTACTTTTAACTCATACCTTACTGGTTCTTTTTGTTCAAGGCACATTATATCGGAGTGTTTATATCCACAATCATGACATTTAGCCGTAGATTCCATTATTTCCCCAAAATATGGAATATTTTCTGTTTTTGTTATAACTATCATTGAATTTTTACATTCACAGACTGGACAATCAATTTTCATTTCATTCAAAATTATTTCTCTCCTTATCACTTAATTAATAAAAAATAGTTAAAAATATCAAAAATAGTATTAAACAATATTTAATTAAATAATTTATTGTTCTTTAATTAAATATCCTTTTTCATCCAATTCTTTTATCATTTTATTTAGACTCTCCTCGTCCGGAGCGCATAGTCTATGGCTATGAACGTTGCCCGAGAGTTCATAAATATTTTCTAAATCTTCTTTCCGCTTTTTACTTCTTTCTAATGATGCAAAAAAACGTTCTGCTTCTTTAGGGTCATAAACATTGATTTTTCTCCGCAGAGGCTCTGTAAAACCATGTATAAAATAGGATATATCTTCCATCCTACCCCCATATTTCAGCACAGTATTGGTTTCATCCTTTATGCTATCCACGCCGTGCCTTAATTTCAGAGTTTTACAGATCTGTCTTATGTGGGTGAGCATTACTTTAACCGTAGTCTCGATTTTATCGTTATAAATAACTGGAACTCCATGTTCATTGGCTTGTTCAGCCAGATAATCATTAATAATCCTGTTTTCTTTGAAATATTCCAGATGTTTGCCGCCACGTTTTATTTTCATGGCTCGCTTAACGAATCGTTCCTTATGAATCTCTTCATCAGCATTAAGTACAAAAAAATGAATATCTGCATCGTCCTGGAATTGGTCGATGTTAACAAAACCAGGTACAAGGTGCACACCTTCAATTACAACATCATCAAAATCATCTACAGCCCTTTTTATAACTTTTTCAATAGCAGGGATAACAAATGAAGCATGTTCTTGAAACCCGGCATTTATTAAAGCAGCGTTAGTTTTATACCTTTCCTTGTCTCGTATTGTTACATATGCATCGAAAGATGATTTGTGAAGCGCTGGGGCAAATTCAGGCCCAATTACTCCTCTAACTATTTCCCTTATAAAATCAGACTCGATTAAGTGCTTTATTCCCAATATCTTAGCTAACTCTGATGCTATAGTCGATTTTCCAATTCCAGAAGCACTTCCTATCAAAATAACATAGGGTTTTCTCAACCGATCATCTCCAAATCAATATAAAAAACACAAAGAGTTTAGGATAAATATGTTAATATTATTATATTAAATATTATTATCCAATGTTGTTAAATACTTTAACGGCGCACCAAATATCAGCATTTAAGTAAGAAGATCTATTACACGTTCTGCACTTCTTCTCATTTCAATCCTGATTAGACCCAGATTTATGTCGATATCTGTAATAACAACCAGAATTCCTTCACCAGCATCTATCATCAAAGTTTTACCTAACTGTCCCTCAATCATAACCTGTTGTAAAGGTTCATGTTTCATCTCTTCAGCAGATCTTTCGGCTGTACCAAAAACTGCTGATGACATAGCTGCCACGAGTTCTGAATCTATATCTCCAGGAACCTCGCTTTCAATAATTAGTCCGTCTTTTCCTACTACTAAAGATCCATTTACCCCATTGATCCTGCCTAAGTCCTTAAGTACTCTTCCTATCATACTATGCCTCCAATTATTTCCATAATTGGGGTTCAGAAAACCTTAGGTTTTCTTCAACCTCCAAAATTGAAAATTTTGGGGTTCCAAAATCATTAGGATTTTGAGAACCTCCAAAAAATCCTTTGCATTTTTTGTGGTTCAGAAAAATGCACGGCATGCAAACACGGCGTGTTTGCTGTGTCAAATCTCCGATTTGACAACATTTTTCCTCAACCTCCAAAAAATCCTTCGCATTTTTTGTGGTTCAGAAAAATGCACGGCATTTTTCTTCAACCTCCACAATAGATTGAATATAGATACATAAATTATATATCTTAAAGTATATAACTTGGTTTAATATTTATTAAATAAATAGATAATGTAAACTCACACTTATTCCAACTAAATGATAATGGAGTGATTATTTGTATGACATAACTTCTGTAGAAGAATTTAAAAAGCTTAACCCTTTTATAATAGTCGGATGCGGCGGTGGTGGTGAAAAATTCGCCAATTTCGAAGGAGTAGAATCTGTTGGCTTTGTTGATGATAGTATTAAAAAACAGGGAATGGAATTTTGCGGTAATGTAATATCTTCAAGTTTAACTGAACTCATTGAAAAAACAGATGCCAAAAGCATTGCAATTATGCTTCCAATCGGCGCTGAAGGAGCTGCGCTTAAATACGCTGTTCAAGCTATAGATAACGGGCTAAATGTTATAACTTCATTCAGGTCATTATCACTTTCAGAGAATGCATCTCTTTTAAAATTTGCCAAATCAAAAGGCGTGGTCATAAAAGAAATTAGTTCCCGCTTAGATGTTATTAATAAAATATTTGGAACTGCACCTTCCCAATGTACTGAAGTACTTCCAAAAATTACGTATAAACCTAAAGCACCAGTTGTTTTTGTAGGTGGTACTTCCCAAGAGTGCGGTAAAAGAACAACTACAAGAATTCTTGGAAAAACAGCACAGGAAAAAGGTTTAAATGCAGCTGTAATTTCAACTGATGAAATGGGACTTGAAAGCCCAGCAGATCTTAATTTTAGAGCAGGAAGTCTTTCAGTTATGGACGTTGCTGCAGCAGTAATGGGGACTATGAAATATATCGAAGAAAAAAAGAACCCAGATATTATCTTTGTGGAAGGACAATCCAGTTTAACTGAAGATGGGAACCCACATCCAAGAGGCCTTTCAGCTGCAATACTCATAGGCTCAAGGTCTGATGCTGTTGTAGTCTGTCATAGACCTAATCATCCTTTTAGAGAACCAAGAGGAATAGACTACGAAATAAAAGCAATAGAAGCTGTAGAACCTACTAAAGTTGTTGGCATTTCTCTAAATATGAGGAACGTTAGCGACAAAAAGGATATATTAAAGTATGAGGAAAGATACAAATTGCCAGCAGTAGATATTAAAAATGGTGGGGCATCAAGATTACTGGATGTAATTATTGATTATGTAGAACTAAACTAATCACCAACCTGTAAAACCCACCTGATAAAATCAGTATAGGGGAAATAAAATGAAAGATGTCATGGATTATATAAAGAAAAATCTAGGATTAGAAGAAGAAAGCGAAGATGAAGAAGAAAAAGAGACCATAATCGTTCCCGAACATTCTTTTTATGAAATAATCCTAATGAAAGCCCAGGGCATTCCAGATATAGAAGATGCTCTAAAACAGATTACTGAAGAAAAAAATCCAATTATATTGGATATGGGTTTTATAGAAAATAATCCAGATGAATCTAAGCAGGTTGGAGAAAAATTAAAAGAATTCCGAGATAATGTAGGTGGAGAAGCTATATTACTTTGTAAACAAGGCAACGTGGTAATTATAACCCCTCCTGAAATTAAACTTTTAAAAAAATAACCAGCTGAAAAATCTATGGTGATAATTCATCAAATCATACATATTCATAACTGTAAAAAGGATATACATAAATTCAATTGAATTTAATATATCTAAAGTTATAATTGTAGGGGAATAAAAATGGAGTTACCAATTACCAGACCGTCTATGATCTCTTATGCAGACCAGCTAAATTTTAATGAACTTTTAGGCGAACTAAAATCAAAAGAATACAACGGATTTATAAGAGTAACTGCCGGTTCTGAGGAAGGACACATTCTTTTTAAAGAGGGCATACAAATTGCAGCGTCATATGATAACGATTCAAAGATAGATGCAATTAAAAAAATTAAATCCGCCACAGACAATAGCAGCACTTTAATTGAAGTTTTTGATCTTAGAGATTCTCAGGTTAATTACCTCATGGATATAAATAAAAAATATCTACTCAATTCTGGTTCTGAAGTTAATGATGTACTTGATGAACTTAAAAAAACAGGGCATGAAGATAAAGAAAAAATTGAAACTATTATACCTGAAAAACCTGAGGTTATTGAAACTCCCATACTTGAAGAAAAACCTGAGGTTATTGAGGCTCCTTTAACTGAAGAAAAGCCAGAAGTAACCGAAGCTACTTTAACTGAAGAAAAACCTGAAATTAGTGAATCTCCTTTACTAGAACAAAATGAATCATTTTTACCTAAAAAACCTGAAATTAATGAGGATATCCAAGTTGAGCCTGAAATTCAAGACAGTAATGAAGAAGTGAAAAATAAGCTCAAATCAATATCAGAAATGAAATCAAACCATGTTGAAGATGTTCGACGAAAAACTCAAATTAAATCAGGAAAAGCCGATATTTCACCTGCTAGTGCATATATTGGCGGTGAAAAAGCTGATAAAAGTGAAAATGAGGAGATGAAAGCTGCCGAAGTTGTAAATGAATCTATTGATCGAGCAGAACTCATGAAAAAGTATGGTTTAAAAGATGTAGGTGAAGAAGAAGTCGAAAACATTTTAGAATCCTATAAAGGAGGATCTCTAAGCGATGATGATGTTGAAAAAATAGAATTAACGCTTATGAATAAAATTAAAAAATCAATTCTTAGTATTCCAAAAATTAAAGGGACAGAAGTCATGGTATTTTTAGACAATACCAGTGAACTGGCTGGAACCATAAATATAATCACAGAATACGAAAGTAAAGGATTTTTATCAAGGTTCATGGGTGAATCCAAAGACCTGGATAATTTAAAAAAACAAATAATTAATATAACTCAAATAGAGATAAAGAAAAGTTTTAGAGGATATCCAGAAATTGTAGACAATTTTAAAATAAACGTGGAAGTTAGCTAGGAGGTATCGAATGACAAGAGTTATAACCGTCGCCTCAGGTAAAGGCGGAGTGGGAAAAACAACAATAACTGCAAATTTAGGAGTAGCTTTATCTACTTATGGAGAAGAAACTATAGTACTGGACGCAGATGTAGCTATGGCAAATTTAGAGCTTATCCTTGGAATGGAAGGAAAATCAATTACATTACATGATGTCCTATCCGGAGAAGCCTCTATTGAAGATGCCATATATGAAGGACCAGGCGGTGTCAAAGTCATTCCTGCAGGGATTTCACTGGAAGGACTTCGAAAAATCAGACTAGATAGACTTGAAGAAGCTCTATCTGTACTGGTTGAAAATGCAGATATACTTTTAATAGATGCTCCCGCAGGGCTTGAAAAAGATGCACTGGCAGCAATAGCATCCGCACAGGAATTAATTCTTGTTACAACTCCAGAGGTTCCTTCCATAAGTGACGCATTAAAAACAAAAATCGTTGCCAATAAACTGGGTGTAGAAATAACAGGTGTTGTTATAAACAGAGAACAACATGACAAGACATTTTTAACAGTTAACGAAATCGAAACTATCCTAGAGGTACCTGTTATTGCAGTAGTTCCTGATGATCCAGAGGTAAGCAGGGCTGCAGCATTTGGAGAACCACTTGTAGTTAAAAATCCAAAATCTCCTACAAGCAACGCAATTATGCAGTTAGGTGCAGATCTAATTGGTGAAGAGTACCATCCTATTGAACCTGATAAAAAAGGAGTTATTTCCAAACTGGTTGAAGGATTACTTGGAAGAAGAGGATAAATTTTTAATAAAAATAAGTAACTGGTAAAAATGTCAAAATTTATAGCAATTGCTTCGGGTAAAGGTGGAGTTGGAAGAACTACCTTAACGTACAATTTAGGAGTAGGAATGTCCTTATTCGGCAGAAATGTTATAATGCTAGATTTAGATTTAGTAATGGCAAACTTAGATGTCATAACAGGACTTTTAAATCCAGATGTTACGTTACATGATGTTCTAGCTAAAAACAGATCAATAGATGAATGTGTTTATGAAATAGAGCAGGGTATACGTGTTATTCCAACAGGAATACATTTTGAGACACTCAGACATATCAATCCAAAATATATATCATGGAATAAAATACTGGAAGAAATTGCAGATTATGGTGACATTTTCCTTATGGATATGCCTGCAGGTATTAATTCAAACATTTTTGAAGGGCTTCCAGAAAATGTAGAGATGATCATCGTTACAAACTCTACCATGACTTCTGTAGCTGATGCTCTTAAAATCAGAATACTCTCAAATGAACTGAATATCCAGATCATTGGATTTGTACTGAATATGTGGTATGATGATGGTTTTTTACTCTCCGTTAATGAGATAGAATCTATACTTGAAGTTCCAATGATTGGAATCATTCCATATGACCGTGAAGTGGAGAGATCAATGGCCCTTGGAAAATCTGTAGCCGAAATCAATCCATCATCACCTACAAGCAATGCACTCATGCAGCTTACTGCTCATTTACTTGGAGAAGAATACAAGCCAATTGAACCTGATAAAGAGGGTATTCTAAGCAGACTGAAAAAGTTCATAGGCATGTTACCAGACTGATATCTTATTTTTTTAATTTTACCCTCAAATTTTCATTTCTATTATCTAAATTAAATCAAACCTTTCACTCAAAAATCTGTCGAAATTTTTAATTTCGACGTTTGCGAAACTTGTTTCGCAACTGTAAAAATCACTGATTTTTACACGCCACAAAAACCGTAGGTTTTTGCCGGCTTTGATTTTTGGTGTTTGAAAATCTATCGAAATTTATAATTTCGATGCAGCAAAAAATCTATGATTTTTTGCATGTTTCAATTTTCAACAGTAAAAATTCATCGAATTTTTACATGCCGGAGGAAATTACATTTCCTCGGCCCCGAATACTTCGTATTCGAGGGCCCCAAACGTTGCTCAAAATCTATGATTTTGGCACAAGCAAAAACGGAATTTTTGCATGCCGTCGAAAAATCTGTCAAAATTTTCAATTTTGACGCGACAAAAACGTAGTTTTTGTCAGCTACGATTTTTCGGGTAGCAAAATTCTATGAATTTTGCATGCTACGCGTTTGAGGCCGGAGAATTTTTTAAATTCACGGCCGCAGAAATTCTATGAATTTCTGCAGGGTTTAATTGAACAATTTCAATAAAATCAAATATAAAGAAACTCAAAATATAAAATGAGGACGATATTTTGCCAGTTGACGTGGTTGGACTTGGAACATGTAATATAGACTTCATTAACAAAGTTCCCAGACTTGTAGGAATCGATGATGAGGTTAATGTTGAAAAACTCGTTTTATCTGTGGGAGGTTCAGCATCCAATTTTACGGTGGGGCTTTCCAGGTTAAATATAAGCACAGGAATTATAGCTAGAATTGGAAATGATTATTTCGGGCAATTATGCGCTAAAAAGTTATGTGATGAAGGAGTTAATACTCAAAGGCTTCTAAATATTGATGCAACTACAGGCATGGTATTTATAGCTGTTGACCCTCCTGGAGAAAGGTCAATGTATTCATTTATGGGTGCAAATGCAGAATTTAAACTATTACAAGAGGATATTGATTATATAAAGAGTTCAAAAGTACTGCACATAACTGGGATGTATAAAGAAGTGTTTGAAGAAGCTTCAAGATATGCAAACTTTTTATCGTTGAATCCAGGAACATTACTCTCAGAATATGGAATAGATGAATTATATAAACCTATTAAACGATCTAACGTGATATTTTTAAATAAAAAAGAAGTTAAAATCTTAACTGGAGAAAGCTTAAAGAATGGAACACAAGCGCTTTTAGATACCGGCGCTAAAATGGTTGTTGTAACCTGCGGAAAAGAGGGTGCAAATCTCTATACTAAAGATGAAGTAATCCATTCCCCTGTAAAAGAAACTACTGCCCTTGATACAACTGGAGCCGGAGATTCATTTGCAGCAGGTTTTATAGCTGCTTATATCAAAGATAAAAAATTGAAAGAATGCCTTAATTTTGCAAATACAGTGGCATCTTCATGTGTTGGGAAAATAGGAGCTATGAATGTGTCAAGAGCATGCGATCTGGATATTTAAATAACTGTTTTAATAAAATATTAGAGGTAAGAAATGGTAAATTTCTTACAACTCAAAAAATTTAGATGCATTATCATTTGAAACTTTTCTAGTATCTTTTTCATTAAAACCTGCTAACTTAATTCTATGAACTGTTTTAGGAACAGATAAAGGATCAGAAGGTGAAGAACTCATATCACTGTCTAAATAAAACTTATCAAATCCATATTCATCCAGTATTGAAACCGCTTCATCAGGAGTCATTTTTTTAGGTTGAACTGTAAGCCCCAGCATTGCACCCATCTCAATAACATCGTTAACTATTGTACGGTCTACATGATCTATTACAACCATTTCAGGATCTATGTTTTCCTCAATAATGGATGTTGTAATCCCCGTTATCTCTTTTTTATTGCTTCGAGGTGTATGTACAATTGCTTTCATTTTAAGAGTTTCTGCAAGCTGCAGCTGTTTTTTGAATATATTTTTTTCAGATTCAGATGCAGTTTCAAGTCCAATTTCTCCAATTGCAACTACAGAGTCATTTTCTAAAAAGGAAGGTAGCTTCTCAAGTGCCCTTTCAAAATCTTCTGAAATGCTCCTTGGATGAATTCCAAGAGCGGCATATAGTTTTAATCCGTTTTCTGCTGCCCTTTTAATATCATTATTTAAAATACGGTTCCAGTGGTCAAAAACTACGTCCGACACGCTCATCCTTAAAGGATCGTGTGCGCACGTTACTGCCGTCTCTATACCTGCCACTGCCATTTTTTCAAAGTCTTCATAGGGCCGTGTATCTGCATGTACATGTGCATCTATCATAAAATCACCTGTAAAATCATTCTTAATTATAAAATTATTCAGATAATATTAATATAATTAATGTATTATCATTAAATTTTATTTACACAACATTTAATTACATTTTGAGCCAATATAGAGTAAAATAGATCGTTATAATTTATAATAATGGATATCATTTAAATGAATATTTACAATATTCAGGCACAAGGGAGATCAATATGGACATAATTGGCACTTTGAATCGTTATGAAGACATAAAAGGAGACATAAAATTTGTTACGACTTCAAGTGTCAGGACAAAGATCATTTTAAGCTTAAATAAAGGGAATAAGGATCTAAATACACTTAAAAATGAACTGGGTTTAGAATCATCTGCTGCATTGCACTCCCTTAAAAAACTTGAAAGCCAGAATATCATTATCAAAAAGGAAAATGGATACTCTTTATCAACAATTGGTAAATTATATGCCATTAAATCAGAAAATTTATTCAAATCATTTTATACAATTAAAAAATATGAGAAAATATGGTTAAATCACTGGATAGATGGAATACCAAAAAATTTACTTAAAGAAATTAAATGCCTAAACAATTCATTTTTAGTGGAATCCACACCAGTAGATATCATAAAACCCCACAGCCATTACACCAAACTGGTAAACAAAGCCAATGAAATTAAATCCATATCCCCTATTTTCTATTATCCATATATAGACCTTTATAAAAATGCATTAAAAAGGGATGCGGACGTAAAACTCATTTTATCCCCATTAATACTGGCTAAAATGACCGAAACTGCAGGTGTAGAAATTTTAAACCAAATTTTATCTTCAAAGAATTTTAAACTGTATAAAATAGAAAAAGATGTAAAAGTGGTCTTTACAGTCACCGAGAATTTCCTATCACTGGGTTTATTTTCAACTGAAGGGTTGTATGATGCCACCATCAATTTAGTAAGTTATGATGTAGATGCAATCGAGTGGGGTAATAAATTATTCAGTTATTACTTGGATAAAGCTCAAAAATTCGATTTAGACAATTTAAGCAAATAACAGTACTATCATAATCATTTAAAGTCTTATTTTCATTTTAAAATGAATTATCTTTATATATTGTAGCAAACAAAAATATAGAACACGGAGATGATTTGCAGGTGCATTTATGAATATAAATGATATTTTAAATTATTATGAAGATGTTAAAGAAGATTTAAAATTCCAAGGTATATCAAGTGTTCGAATAAAGATCATGATAAGCTTGTATGAAGGACCCAAGAAAACTAAAGATCTAAGAGAATTAACTGGAATACCCGCATCCACATTATTACATGGAATCAATGAACTTGAAAAACAAAAATTAATTTCAAGAAAAGGAGACGACTTCTTTTTATCAGAAATAGGGCTTATATCAACACTTAAATTAGTAGATACGATTAAAACACGTAGATTATTTAAAAATACTAAGAAATTATGGCTTAATCATGATATAGAATCTATTCCCCAAGATTTACTGATGAAAATCGGAGACTTAAGCAGCTCTAATCTTATTGAAGATGAACCTGATGATATGTCCCATTCACATAGAACATACATTCAGATAGTGTCAAATTCTAAAGAAATAAAAGGTATTTCACCTATATTTTACCCAGACTACACAGAAACTTTTGCAAGACTAATCAAAGAGAATGTTGACGTTGAATTAATATTAACAAAAGAGATACTTACAAAAACAATTAATTCACTCATTTCAGAAGACCTCAATGAATTTAAAAGATTACTCTCCAAAAATAAGCTTAAAATATGGGAAATAAAAGAGGATATTAAAATTGTATTTACAGTTACAGATAATTCCATGATATTAGGGTTGTTCTCAGCAGATGGAATATATGACCCCAATTTGATTTTAGTAAGTGATCATAACGATGCAATTACATGGGGAAATAAACTGTTTAATTACCATAAGAAAAAATCTCAAAAAATTAGCAGGGAATATTTTGAACAATTTTCATGAATTTTTTACTATTTTGACATGACCTAAAATGTATTACCCCTATCTCCAATATTATCATCTTTTAACAGATAATACCTATTTTTATATGAGAAATATTAAAATAGTAATATTCTATTGATAATCCAGGTGTACACATGCATATAACAGATATTTTAAATTTCTATGAAGAAGTGAAAGACGATATAAAATCTCAAAGTACCTCCAGTGTCAGAACAAAGATCATGATAAGTCTAAGTGAAGGACCCAAGAAAACTAAAGATCTAAGAGAATTAACTGGAATACCCGCATCCACTATATTACATGGAATCAATGAACTTGAAAAACAAGAATTAGTTATAAAAGAAGGAGATAACTTTTTTCTATCAGAAATAGGAAAAATAATGGCTTTAAAATTAATAGATACCATTAGAGCATCTGTTTCACTTAAAAAACTCCAGAGATTATTATTCAATCATGAAATAAGAGATATTCCTCACGATTTACTCATGGATATAGGTCATCTAAGCAACTCCCAGCTTATTGAAGCCGATAATATAGATATTTTCAAGGTACATGGAACACATCTAGAAATTGTATTAGACTCTAAAAAGATAAGGGGCATTTCTCCAATATTTTATCCAAATTATCCGGAAACTTTTAAGAAGATTATAAAAAATGACATTAATGTTGAACTCATATTAACAAGCGATGTACTGAAAAAAACCATGCAATCAATAGATAATGGAGAAAAAGACCTAAAAACATTAATTGAAAGTGGAAATTTAACGCTATGGACACTTGATAAAGATATTAAGGTTGCATTTACAGTTACAGATAAATTTATGACAATGGGCTTTTTTTCAGTAAATGGAATGTACGACCCTACTCGAAACCTGGTAAGTAATGACAGCGATGCACTTTCCTGGGGTAACAGATTATTTGAATACTACTGCAGGCAGGCGGATAAAGTAAATTTTGAAAAATAAAGCACACCACCCATTTATAAAAGATTAAATGTTGTCATATTGTTTTAAATAAACTTTTAATAAATTAATACTACTTTTTTTACTATTTAAATTTCTAATAAAACAGCAATTATGAAATTAGCCGTTATAATATTTTACTAGTTCTGCAACCTTAAAAATAAAGCTATTTCTAGTTATAACTTTGTTTGATGCATATAGAAACTTTTAATAATATAATAATTTAAATAATTACCAGACAGCCCATATTAAATATTAAACTATTAAAATAAATGCTTAAACTGATTATTATATCCATCATAGTGTTTTAAATGAATTAATTTTTAAAATAAGATTAAATACAGGCAATATATAGAAATAAACGGAATATTCGATTTGCATTCAAGATTATAGACAAATTAATGATCATTAGAGTAAATTCGTTCATGAATTTACAATTCAATGATATTAAAAGGAAGCGATCTTAATGCAACAAGTCGACAAAATAAAATACTGGAATGATGTACTAAATAGTTTTGTAAATACGAGCTATAAAAAAATAGAAAACTTAGTATCTTTTCTACTGAAAAGTACGTTATCTACAGCAATATTTGGCTCTTTAAGGGCATATTACCCCTTTTTGTTATTTGGGGCAGTTGTAAGCTGGAATCTACTTCTAGCCACATTTCTTGTAATTTTTGCAGTATACTGCATGAATAATTTAACAGATAAAGAAGAAGACGAAGTCAATTCACCAGAAAAGGCCAGCTTCGTTAACAGTAATGAAAAAACACTCACCTTTGCCGTGGGTTCTTCCTATATTATAGCAATAATATTAGGATTTTTAGATAGTTTTTATACTGTTCTTATTTTATTAGTTCCACTTTTTGCTGGAGTTATATACAGTATTAAAATTTCTTCTAAATTACCGCGTCTAAAAGACATATTTGCAGTTAAAAATATAATCATTGCTCTAAGCTGGGCAGTGGCAACTACGTTTATTCCTGCAATCCACACACCTAACGTTTCATGGGCATTTATAATTCCCATATTTTACTTTTTCTTTGTAAAAAGTTTCGTAAATTCAGTTGTATGCGACATACGAGATATAGAAGGAGATACAGCAAACGGTATAAGAACTATCCCAGTTGGAATTGGAAAAGAAAAAACAAAAAAGATACTTTCAGCACTTACATTTTCTATTATGCCTGTAATTTCAATATTATTGTTTTACGGGCTGTCTCTTGGCTACTTTATAACGATGGCCTTTTCCATGGTTAACAGCTACTGGCATATAAATTATATCAGCAATACAGAAGAAATCAGCAAATATATGTCCCTTCTGGTACACGGAGAATGGATTTTCGTGCTAGCACTATGCTGCATTATCACACTGGTATAAATCCATTTTTTTTCTTTTTTTTATTTAATTAAAGGTAGTTTAAGTAAAGAACTTAAAAAAGAAAAGTATTTAAAAATTGCTAAAAAAACTCCAAAAATAAATTATTTCTCAAAGATAACTTTGAGAATAAGATTAAACAGCTTAAAGATCTTCAAATTCAATACTGTAATCCATTAAACCCGCTAAAACTTCACTGATATCTGAAATTGGAATCCTTTTTTGTTTGGTATTATCCCTGTTTCTTATGGTGACCATATCATCTTCTAAAGATTCATGATCAACAGTTAGTGCAAAAGGCACTCCTATTTCATCTGAACGGGCATATCTTCGTCCGATAGTTCCTGATGAATCGAACTCTGCTATAAATCCTTCTAATCTCAGGTCATCCTCTATTTGAAGCGCCACTTTTACAAGTTCTTCTTTATTTAAAAGTGGGAAAACACTTACTTCAACTGGAGCTATGTCCCTCGGTAATTTGAAATATTCCCTGTCATTTTCTTTATCTTCTGTAAATGTATGTGAAAGTACAGAGAAAATTATACGGTCAATACCATAGGAAGGTTCTATAACATGAGGGAATATTTTTTCTCCCCTTACTGTTTCACTCACTTCCTCAAAATTAACATGTTCAGGCAATAATTGGTAGGAGTCACCACCTATCTCAAGTTTAAATGATCCTTCATTTTCAACTGCTTGCTTAATGCTTTCAGCTTCAATATCTTCAAGCGCTTTAAGTATCTTTGGTGCATCACCTTTAAAGGAAGGTCCAAATTTACCCATGTTTGGTTTTACAGCTAATTTTTTAATATGTTTAGGTTCATCGTACTCTAAAAAGACCCTTAGATCTTCTTTACTGTGCTCTGTATGAGATTTAAGGTCATAATCAGTCCTGTCTGCAATTCCAATAATCTCTACCCAGCCGTACCTTTCAGTTTTTACTTCAACATCCCAGCAGTCAATTGCATAATGCGCCATCTCAGTTGGCAAATGCTGCCTGAACCTTATAACATCTTCAGGAATTCCAATTTCTCCCAAAAACTTACTTGCAAGATATAACTGGTAAACAAGCATTTGACTTGATACTATCTTCTTTGAAAGCGCTTCTCCTGCAGACAATTCGATTGGTTCTCCTTCATTCATTTGGATTTCTGCAGAATAGAGTTCAAGTGTCTCATCTTTAATGGCATCAAATTTTTTGTGGGTCTTATCCCTAGGATCCACAAAAATCTCAGCTTCTGCCTGGGTGAATTCACGGAGCCTTATTACACCTTGTCTTGGAGATATTTCATTTCGGTATGCCTTTCCTATTTGAACCACACCAAAGGGTAATTTACCTCTAAAGAACCTTAAAAGCCTTTTAAATGGTATAAAAATACCCTGAGCAGTTTCAGGACGCATGTATCCTGTTTTTTTACCTTTGGCACCGATCAGTGTTTGAAACATCAGGTTGTAATTCCACACACGAGATAACTGACTGCCGCATTTAGGGCAACCTATTTCTTCATCCGCAATCATTGCAGTGAGTTCTTCGTTAGTTAAACCTTCCACTTCTTTATCCATAACCTCTTCAATTATGTGATCTGCCCTGTAAACTTCTAAACATTCTTTACATTCAGTCATTGGATCAGTGAAATTGTCAACATGTCCTGAAGCTTTAAGAGCTTCCTCTGGCATTACAGTAGGAGATTCTATTTCATAAAAACCTTCCCTTACGATGTAATATTCTCTCCACTTGTTGATAATCGAATTTTTTAGTATAGCACCAAGAGGACCATAATCATAAAATCCCGCAACACCTGCATATATTTCAAATGAAGACCACAGGAAACCTCTCTTCTTTGCAATGTTCATTACTTTATCATGTTTCATAGTATCATCTCGTCTAGCTTTAAAAATTATAAGCAGCATAAATCATCCAAAAACATCTGTTTGAAACCAAAATTCGATTCTGAACGATTAGAAATATTGAAAAAAAATTTAATAAGAATCCAAATATTAAATTAAATTATAATCTCCATTACTCTTTTTTAAGAGCTATTTTTTTAATTAAATCTTTATCATATTTAATTCTACTTGATTCTGGGCGTTTTTGGCCCATATATTTACTATCTCTTTCTGGATGTCCATACGGCTTTTCTGATGGAGATGTCATAGTCTCAAAAACTATTTGACAAACTCTCTGCCCAGTATATAGTGCTACGGGCATTTTACCAATATTTGAAATTTCTAGTGTGATCCTTCCATGAAATCCAGGGTCTATATAACCTGCTGTGACGTGCATGGTTACACCAAGTCTTCCCATGGAAGATCTGCCTTCAACCCTTGCAACGATATCGCCAGGTAACTTTATGGTTTCATAAGTTGTAGCAAGGGCAAATTCACCAGGATGAATTATAAAAGGTTCTCCCTCATCTATATAAAACGATTCCATATATGAATCAATGTCTGATTCATCCATTGGATCTATACATGGTTTTCTAATTATTTTGAAACCTTTAAACTCATTTCCTATCCTCAAATCTACTGATGACGGTTGTATTTGTATATCCGGACTATCAAGTGGATCTATACCAATTTTTCCTGCATCAAGGTATTCTTTAATATGTTTATCGCTTAAAATAGCCATGTTTACCCTCTTAAATATTAATTTATTATTTTTAACAGTTGATAATTGCAACCTGCATATAAAATTTATCAAAGGAGATTAAACAACTTAATATTTAAATATATGTGTTTATCTCCCAGGCCATTTAATTTATTATCGTTAATTAATGGTAATAGTTGTATTTGTATACCTAGATTATAAAGAGATCTACAACTATACAAAATATAATTATCTCCTTAAATAACCGCGCTTGTCTTCTTGCTCATTTATTTTGTCTTGCTTAACTTCTATTTCTGATATATCATTCAGTATATTTTTAATCCCGCAGCTGTTTCCAACCCCAACCACAAGGATATTTGCCTCGTCAGGAGAATTATAAATTAATTCCTGCACCAGTTCAAATGCCTCAAGTGAAGCATCTGCAATCTTCTGGTTCATGTTGCTTATAGCCTCTTCAGGACTCATTTTCACAATAACAGCATCAAGTTCAATGTTTCTTTTAACAATTTCTTCTTCAATAGCCCATTTATCTACTCCAGGACCGCCAATTACAACTCCAATACCTCTTGCCACTTTCCCTGTCTCTTCGCCCTCAAGTTTGACTGCTGCATCTACTGTTATTACTTTATCTATATTTTCTTTCGCAAGTATAGACCTGACAACTTTTCCAACCCTTCCAACTCTTGCTCCAGGACCTTTTGCACGAGCTATAATCAGATCACGTTCTTCCATCTTCTTTTTAGCAACAAACATGTCTTCGATCTCAGTTATGTACTCATTTTTATAGTCTTTCATAAGCAGACCTGCAACTATAGGACCTGCACCATCTCCAATGGGTTTTCCTTCAGAAAATGTTTTTGCACCTTCAAATTGGGCTTTTACAACCCTCATAATTAGAGGAATACTCATTTGAAGCATCAGCAATATCTGTAAGTTTCCTTTTCTTCCAAGCTCTAGATTGTGTCTTACCTGTTTTGCAACATCATTAATAGCAAGTGTGGCCTTTAAAGTCATCACAATGTTTGCTTTGGTTTCCGCGTCGGCTAAAGGGGCCACTTCATTTACCATCTGTTTAAATCTGTCTTCACTTAGATCCAGGATTTTCTCAAACTTTCTTACGAGTCCGTTAGGGTCAAGATCTACCGGAGGAACTACAAAGAATTCCATAAAACCTTCAATTTTAGCTGAAGGGTCAAGAATAGGCTTTCCTTTTTCTTTAGATATTTCAATAAGAAAATCCTCCAATTCCCGAACCATGTTCTCTAATTCAAGTGCAGCCTTGTTAACACTAGATAATGCCCTTACCCTTACAATCCATGGAATTAGAAAAATGAGTAAAACTATTACCAGTATCCCAATAATATCAAATGGACTCAATCCAAATAATGCCATTTCTTTCCCCCACATTATTCTTTTAATTTCAGCCCTATTCTCCTTAAAGTTCCTATTAAGGTGTGTGCTTCCCTTCCAGAGATGAATGCTCTCCCTATAATATTTTTAAAAACTGTAGATGCCGTTTTCATTTTATGTTCAGGGTAACCGGTGTATTTAATTAATTCATCCATTTCCTCAATTAAAAGTTCTTTTTCAGATTTTAAAGCTACTTCCAGTTCTTCTCGAGGATAATTCTTTTCTCTTTTAAATAATTCATACAGTACAATTGCTGCAGCATGGGAAATATTCAATACAGGATATTCATCGTTTGTAGGAATGGTTACAACCACATCACAGAGGGCTATCTCTTCATTATAGAGACCGTTACCTTCTCTCCCAAATACTATGGCAATATTTCCAGTTATATTTAATGATTCTGCAAACTGCTCAGGTGTGACCGCAATTCTAGAAACATTGTAACTCCCGCCAGCCATACGTGTCGTGCCGACTGTAAAATCTATTTTTTCAGCTTCGATGAATTCTTCAAGGGAACCGTACTCTTTATGGTTCCATATAATTTCTTTTGCATGCATTGCCTGGTAATAAGCTTCATTTTTTAATTCGCATGGATTAATAAGCACTAAATCGTTGAACGCAAAATTTTTCATTGTCCTTGCAAGGAAACCTATATTTCCTGGAGATTCTGGTTCAACAAAAACTACATAAATCATATTTTTATACTCTCTAAAATTAATAGAAAGGCTTATTTTTCATAAGCCATTTCAAGAAGTTTTAAAATGTTTAATACAGGGATATTAATGCCTTCTTTTTTGAGTTCAGTTTCTATATTGATCTGGCAGAATGGGCAGATGGTAACAACGGCGTCCACGCCGAGTTTTTTAATCATTTCTGCCTTTTCCTTACCTAACTCTGATGCAATTTCAGGTTTTCCGGCACGTACTCCACCACCAGCACCGCAGCACTGGTTTGGTTTTTCCATTTCAACTAACTCAAGCCCCTTAATTTTCTTTAAAATTTCACGGGGTTCTTTATTGATTCCCTGAACTCTATTGAGGTGGCATGGGTCATGGTAAGTTACCTTCATATTTAAAGGCTTCATATCTTCAGTATTTAAGTTATCAATCAGGAATTCGCTGATATCAACCACGTTGAAGTTAACACCCAATTTAGGGTAATCTTTCTTTAAAGTTGCCCCGCACCCTGCACATACAGTTATTATTGTGTCGTAGTCTTTGAAAACTTCTTTATTTTTTTGAGCCAGCTCTTTTACGATGTCAGTCTGCCCCGTTCTAATCATTGGAGAACCGCAGCACACCTGGTCTTCAGGCACTACAATGTCAATATTATGGTTCTCTAAAACTTTAAGCAGAGCAAAACCTACTTCCTGCTGCCTGTAATCTACAAGACAGCCTGTAAAGAATGCTATATTCGATTTTTCTTTATTTTTACCAGAAACTGCTTTAATAAATCCTTCATCTAAAAGTTCTACAGACCTTCCAGTACGTGCAATTAATTCTTTCACTTCTTTATGCGCTGGAAGCGGGCCGACACCTTCACGGCACGCGATTTCCCTTAATTTCTCAATTGCCCCGCCTACTGTGCTTATTTCCTTCGGACATACCTCTGCACATTTTCCACAGGTGGTACAGCAGTAAAGGCCTTCATCAAGCCCGAGTTTAGCACGTTCTTCCTTATTACGAGGGTCAAGGGCAAATTTTGAAATGTCACGCATGAAATAAGGACCTGCATATTCAGCAGATGTTTTGTTTACAACAGGACATGCAGATAGACATGAGAAACATTCTATACATCCCCTTAATTTCTTTGAGTCTTCATATTGTTCTGGTTTTAAGATTTCAAGACACATTTCGCTGTCTTGATGTACTTCATCTCCCCTTAAAGAGAGTTTCATCTTTTTGATCTTGTTTTCAATTTCGCTTCGATCTACAACCAGGTCCTTTAAAACGTCGAAATCAAGGGGCTCAATAACTGCGTTATCCTCTATTTCAGCTTTACATGCCAGTTTAACTTCGCTGTTTACCTTTAAAGCGCATGATCCACACTGTCCAGCCCTGCATGAACACCTGTAAGCTATACCTGCACCATATTTCTGGTTGATATAGTTTAAAGCATCGAGGACTTTCATTTTTTCCGTTTCCTCAACTTCATAGGTTTCATAGTAAGGCTTTTCGTCTTTAGCTGGATCATATCTTAAAACTTTAATTGCTATCATTTCTATCTCCGGATTTTTTTGAAAGTGGTTTAAAAAAATTTTTAAGTTAAATTAAGTAAGTTAATTAAATATTTAAAAATATAGTTTAATTTATGATATTCATATTCCAATTTATACGATCTTATATTTAATCTTTATAATTAAGTCTATATCTAAAGATAAATTAGGAGATTATAATCTTTTTTTTCCAAAATAACAGTATTTTACTCCATTTTATGAACATGTAGAACATATATAATTTTATTTTTAAAATTTAATTTAAATATAAAGTTTCTTTTCAAATATTTTAGCTCAAGAAGTTTAAAATATATTCTAATGATTTAAACACATTTTTTTAAGTAGCAAAGATAAGCGCAATTTTATAGAATCCCCAGCTAGATCCGGAACATATCCCTAGAATAGCTCTAACAGGAGATTAAACCTTTAGAAAAATAGAAGGGGACTAGTTCCTTGGGAGAGTTTTGCAGTATTTCAACCGGGATAAAAGGACAGTAGTTCTATTGAAGGTGCCACAGAATCCAATAAAATGCACCAATCAAATAAATTCTATTATAAGAGACCTCCAAGTGAATTCTATTGATGGCTTCTTTTTTACGAAATTACGAGAGATGATGGTGAACTATTGGAGAAATAAATTTGGATAATCCTGAATACTTACATTTGTTTTAAAGATAAGCCCATTTCTATGAAATTACTTTTTATAATAGCCACAGCCATAAAGCAGGCTATACCTGTTACTATAACAAGCACAATGGGGGGGGGGGGAGTAGAACTTTCACCGATCATTATCAAAAATCTGCCAATTATAATTATAGCTAGTATAGTAATAGCATAACAGGCCCACCCTTACCAACATATAGGTTTAGGGAATTGTAAAAACGCTTCAAATTTAAACCAATGTTTTTTAGGATATGTTTCCATAATAATCACATTCTCATAACCTTATTTATAATTAATAAATTCTATTGTTGGATTCTTCTTATGAAATCAATCAAATGAGGTTCTTTAACGATTCCACTAATGGGGCGAGAGAATCAGTTGGATAACATATTCACCATATTCTTTAAATTCATTATATATTACGTGCATTCGCTTCACGAACATAAAGCCGCTAAAGTGGCTTGAAATTATTTAATTTTAGACATTTTTTAGTAGTAATGCTTATGGAAATGAACAACATAAAGTAATGATAGCCCTCATTTTAGTATTTAATTTATATTAATAACTGATTGTACTTGGATTAAAAAAAGATAATACGGAGTAAAAAAATGGTTTCTGAAATTTTTTATCAAAAATTAATTGATATATCCAGAGTAATGGAAGAGAAAGGCAATGGAATTAGCTATATTCATAATGAAGATGACTGTTATACAATTGGAACAAGGAAATACAGTGAAGAAATAGATGAATACCTGAATAAAACAGTTGAACTATGGGAAGGTAGTGTACCAAACTTTAAAAAATCGAAAAAAGGCAAATCAAATGGAAAAAAGCCGAGTAGAGTTGTGTATATCTGGAAAATTTTCCTAAAAGAAGCTAAATGACCAATACGTAAAAAAAAAAAAATTTTAAACTAATATTTTGTAAATAGTTTATACCATTTTCGGATAATGTATAATAATTGAATTCTATTTGTTTCAAAAGTAACGAATGTACAGGTTATTTCAGTTTAGTAAAATTGAATTGATTGTATTCAAACATGAATTATAGCCCATTACATAATTTTTAGAATTAATTTACAGATACTGAAATGAAATCAAGTAAACTATTTTGAAACTGGACAGCAGGTGCAGAACATATAAAAATTTTTTGACAATCCAAAAACAAGTAACAGATAAACTAACTAAACCAAAAAAATCCCGAAATACCCCTCATTTTCCAAAATACACTAAAATAACACCAGAACCATCACAATATTTACATTTTCAACAAATTTCATATAACATCCTCACCAATATATAACTGTGAGCACATGCCAAAATTTGAATTTTCAAATAAATTAAGGGATTATTTAGAGAAAATAGAAACCGAAACTGGAAAAGAAGTTAAAATACTTGAAAGCCCATATCTTGGAATAAAAGGTATGTGGGCAGGGTTCAGGTACCATCCAGATTACATTATCGTTATCATCCGTTCAGATATCCAAAAAACAAACGAAACACTGGAACGCTCCATTGCCCACGAGGCAACACACGGCTACATCCTGTTTAAAGAAAGGTACTGCAGGGGTGAATTTCCAGAATCAACTGAAGACAGCGACAAAAGGGATATCCAACTCATATTCACCATGGTTGACGACATCGTGGTCAATAAAATAATCTTTGAAAACGGCTTTACCCCCTTCGGCGTGGAATATCTGGGCGTGGTCCAAAAGGAAATCGATTCCATGATTGCAGGTGTAGATTTTTACAGGCAGTTTTCTGACGACCTTCTTTTTGATGACCTGCTGATGATAACACGTTACATCATAGCATGGGGATTTTTAGAATATTATGATTTAAAACTTATAGAACATGATATACTTAAAAAATTTTTAGATGTCTTTAAAGAGACCTATCCTTTACAATACGAAGTTACAAATCAGATAAAAAAAATTATTAAAGAAAATGACATATTTACAAGTTCAGGGCATTGTAAGGCCATGGGGCTTATTTTAAAAGAGTTAAAATTTGATAGTTTGGTAAAAATAACAAATATGCCCTGATAAAAAAAAAGGGATAGTTAAGGGTTAAAATTAACATCCATCAAAATAGCAACCAATCATTAAATATTATAATCAGTAAAACCCTTAATTAAATTCAGGCATTTTTCCATTCTTCTCTCTATATTCTTTAAGCAGAATGTTCTTTCTCTGTTTTGAACTTTTTTTACTGTCGTTTTCACGGTATCTAAAGTAAACAATGCTTTCTGCTGTGTCTTCGTCTGAAAAATGCATAGAAATATTATGTTTCAGTTTTCCCTCGCCGATATAAACAATTTCCTTTTTATCATTGGCAAACTGGAATACTCCATAGGAATTTGGTAACTGTTTTACATTTTCTTCATTGAAATCCATCCATCGTTTTGCTGCTGGCATTTTTGACCTCCTTTTATGCTCTAGTATTCACATTTATTTTATTAATATATATTTTATTGATATATAAGCAATTAGGTTTTTGATTCACTAAATTGTGCCTCAATTATAGTATCTTTAATTGCAAACCAGTAGATTGAGAGTTCTTTTTCTATCTCTTTATAATTATTAAATTTTTCCATTATTATATCCCAGAACCGTTTGCTGTGATTTAACTCAACAAGATGGGCAACTTCATGAAAAACAACATATTCAATTAAAGATTCAGGTAAATATTTTAAGTATCTGTTGATATTGATATTATTTCTGGAACTGCAGCTTCCCCATCTTGATTTCATCTTCCGGAAATAGATTTTATTTACAGTTACACCCAGTTCAAGCGAGAACTTTTCAACAAGGCTGCGGACCAGTGCCCTGAATTCTTCCTCACCAAGCCCATAATTAAGTTCTCTCTGCTTTGCTTCATGTTTTGATGCATTAATAGCTTTAAATTTCTTATAAATCCATTTTTTGTGTTTTTCTATGATCTTTTCATAATTATCATGCCCATTAGGGGCTATAATCACTAATTTTTCATTTTTTAGCTCCAAACGCCAGTACTTCACATTGCGGTGAATTATATCATATTCCACATTTAGATCATAGATTTTTACAGTCTGCATGATTTTCCTCAGGATACATTCAGCTTTTAGATAGATACGTTCTATCAATCTAATCTAATAAATAGTAACATAAATCACAAATTCACTTTTATTTTACTAATTTATAGGATATAATCTTTCATATCAAAAAGGATCAGAGGATATCAATTATTGGGATTGAATTCAGCAAATACTTTAAAAAGATCAAAAATTTCAGTAATTTTATTTTATTAACTTTAAATGTAAAAGCAGCATACCTATAAAAAAGCTTAATTTAGATAATGTCCTAAATTAGATTTAACTAATTTCTAATTATACTATTAAACGCTCATGTCTAAGGTTGTGCGAATAATGTAATTATATCTTTCAAAAACGACAGGTTTTGAATGTTTACGAAACTTTCAGTTTCGTAACCGGAAAAATTGGAAATTTTTCCATGCGCAAAAATATAATTTTTGCAAGCTCTCAAAATTCTATGAATTTTGGAGCGACAAACACAATGTGTTTGTCAGCCGATAAAAAATCGGAGATTTTTCGGGCATACAAAAACCGAAGGTTTTTGTGGTTGTGAAACTCTGTTTCACAAACATTCGAAAATCTATGATTTTCGATGCACCAAACATAAAATGTTTGAGTGCTGCAAAACATAGTTTTGCAAGTTTCATGTGAATATTCGGAAGTACATGTTTTTAAGATAATTCATATATATTAATCAAAATGGAAAAATTGAAAATTTTTCCGGTTACAATTTAACATAAAATATAATTTATGCACATGATCATAGACATGTAAAAATCTGTGATTTTTACGGTCACAAAATCTTTGATTTTGTGAACATGAGCATAAGTAAACACAAGAATCAATTAAAGCATATTTAATCATTATAAGGCGATATCATGAATATAACGAAGGTTTTAACTGGTAAAGAAGGTGAAAAACTATTTTTGTTAGGTAATGAAGCTGCAGTTCGAGGAACAGTCGAAGCTGGAGTATCAGTTGCCTCAACATACCCAGGTACACCATCTTCAGAAATTGGAGATGTTTTATCCAAGCTTGCAAAGGATGCAGGGATGTACTTCGAATTTTCCACCAATGAAAAAGTAGCACTTGAGGTTTCAGCTGCTGCTGCAGCATCAGGTTTACGTTCATTTACTTTTATGAAACATGTAGGCTTAAACGTGGCTGCAGATTCATTTATGAGCGTAGTTTATGAGGGAGTAAATGGCGGGATGATCATCCTGTCAGCAGATGATCCTTCCATATTCTCATCTCAAAATGAACAGGACAACAGACATTACGCACGGATTGCAGGCATTCCTACAGTTGAACCTTCCAATCCCCAGGAAATAAAGGATATGATGAAGTACGGGTACGAACTTTCAGAAGAGTTCCAAATACCTGTTTTAATGCGTACAACCACAAGGGTTTCCCATATGAGAGGAGTGGTAGAACTGGAAAAGCCTATCACCGATAAAAAAACAGGATACTTTAAAAAAGACCCTAAACGTTTTGTACCTGTACCTGCAAACGCCAGGGAAATGCACAGAATACTGGTTGAAAAAATGGAAAAAATAGAAGATGTGGCCAGTAATTCTCCATTTAACAGGATATTCAATAAAGGAAGCAAAATTGGCGTAATTACAAGCGGCAGTGCATTTAACTATGCCATAGATGTTATAGAAAAAAATGATCTGGCTGTAAACATCCTAAAAATTGGTTTTTCATATCCTTTCCCTGAAAAACTGGTATATGACTTTATAAAGGATTTAGACCACGTAGTAGTTATTGAAGAAGTAGATCCAATAATGGAAAAAGATGTACTTGCAGTAATCGGAAAATATGGATTAAAAACAAAAGTACACGGCAAACTCGATGAAACACTGCCCATGATCTTTGAGTACACGCCAGATATAGTTCTAGAAGGCATGAGAAAAGTTATTGACATTAATTTAAAAGAAAACCAATCATATGAACCGGACATTCCCCTTCCAGTACGTGCACCGACTTTATGTTCGGGATGTCCTCACAGGGCTGCTTATTATACTGTTAAAAAAGCAGTTGAAGAGCTAGGTCTTGATGCAGTGTATCCAAACGATATCGGTTGTTACACACTTGGAATTGAATCCCCATATGAAATGGCAGATTACCTGCTCGCTATGGGTTCAAGTGTAGGTACAAGCTGCGGATTCTCAAAATCAACTGATCAAAGTATTGTAAGCTTTATAGGAGACTCTACATTTTTCCATGCGGGTATCCCACCTCTCATAAATGCAGTGCATAATAAAGACAAGTTTGTGCTCGTTATTTTAGATAACAGGACAACTGCCATGACCGGCGGCCAGCCTCATCCAGGGCTTCCAATAGATGGGATGGGTGAAATGGCCCCTGAAATAAGTATAGAAAAAATCGTTAAAGCAGTTGGGGTAGAGTTTTTAGAAGTTATAAACCCAGTTAGCGTTGACATATCAAAGGAAATATTCAAAAAAGCGCTGCAGTTTGACGGTGTAGCAGTTGTTATTTCAAAATATCCATGCATGCTCACTAAAAAAGGAGTAACCAATCAGTTGCTTATGAATATTGACCCTGAAAAATGTGATAAATGCATGAACTGTCTGAAAGAACTTACCTGCCCTGCAATTTATGTTGCAGAGGACGGTTCTGTAAACATTGATTCAATGTTTTGTAGGGGATGCAGTGTCTGCATGCAAATTTGTCCAAAAAAGGCTATTGGAGCTAAAAGAATAAGTTAACCTATTATAAATCATGGAGATTAAAAAAATGGAACCATATAACATTTATATCTGCGGTGTCGGAGGACAGGGAATCATCAAAACCAGTATTGTAATTGGCGAAGCTGCAATGAAAAGCGATATGGGAGTTGTAATGAGCGAAGTACATGGAATGGCCCAGCGTGGAGGGGTTGTCTCAACAGAACTTAAAATAGGGAATTCAAAAAGCCCAATAATTGAAAAAGGCAGTACTAACCTCCTAATTGCATTTGAACCCATGGAAGCACTTAGGGCAATTCAGAAGGCAAGTAAAGACACCTATGTCATTGTAAATACTTCCCCAATAATGCCTTTTAACATAATTGGAAGTGAAGTGCCTTATCCAGAAATTCCAGATATTTTAGATGAACTTAAATCAAAAGTAAAAGATGTATTCGCTCTTGATGCTGAAAAAGCAGCTAAAGATGCAGGACATATCCTTTCACTTAACATGGTTATGCTCGGAGGGGCTACTGCAGTTTCAGGCTTCCCAATAGATAAAGAAGCTGTTTTGAGATCTATGAAAGCAAACTTACCTCAAAAGAGCATTCATATTAACATGAAAGCATATGAAAAAGGGTTTGAATTTGTTTCATCAAATTGATTCTTCCTATTTTTATTATTTAACAATTAATTTTAGGTTTTGTAGAAATCATCATATATCCATGAAATTATTTTTAAATTTCATGTAGTTACATTTAAACATCATACCTAAATTATACAATATTATCTAATTTTTTTCAATGTGTTTTCAAAAATCAAAGCCTAATTTTAAATATTAGACTGCAACATACTAATTACTTCCAAAATTAATTATTTACGGAGTTAATACGTGAAATAAATAGATTACAGCTAAATAGTAAATGGGATGAAAAAACATGCCAAAAAAGATATTATATTATCTTAAACTCTTAAATTTAAAGAATTTAGCATCACACTTTTCCGGCAAGATACCTAAGTGGGCCATTATAACAATAATTGCAGCGATAATATTGTTGCGTATTTTAGCAGGTTTATCCAGGGTGTATTTCCATTAAAAATTATTATGTGCATTCAAAAAATGCCATAATTTTCCAATATCTCATTATTGAATATTTTACGGCTTAATTCCAAGCTATTCCTTTTTAAAGGTTTTAATTTTACTTAATCGTGATATTATTACTTAGGCAAAGCAGTAATTCCATTTTAGATAATTTTAAATATGAGAATGAATTAATATTTTACTTCATTATATCAGGCTGTGGATTCATCTAAAAATACATTTTGAAGGTGCCCATTACAGTCATTACTTTACAAATATCAATTAAAGGACGTGAAAAAACGGATATTAATAGTAGAAGCGGTTTAATTGTAATTCTTATAGTGGTAGTTATTGGAGCGGCGTATATTACACTGGCAAGTCAGGTTAATCACAATCAAACAAGCTCAAATACATCAAATATTACCCCTGCACATGATAATGCCAATGGCTCAGGAAATACCAATACATCTATTAACAATGGAACCAGTTCCCAAAATGATATTCATACAAATAGTACGACCAGTACAAAAACAAACAATCAGACTCAAAATACCACTGTTAACTCTACCAAAAAAGTAAGCGCTCAGGCATTTACAACGAGTAACACATCATAAACGGAATATAAATCGCCAGACTTATGATTACTGCCGCTATAAATAGAAAAAACGTAGTTTCAAAATAGATATTCTGGCATGATATCAAATAAAATAAATAAAAAAAAATCTTTTTTTCTTTTTATTCAATTAAATAAAAATAAAAATAAATAATAGATTAAACCTATTTTTAGCTAATTATAACCCATAAATATCTTTAGCAGGTATAACCTCTGCACCGCCATCTTGAAGTGCTTTAATTCCACCATCGATATTTTCTGGATGTAATAAAACGATAGCTCCATTTTCTTTTTCTTCTACGAATGCATAAAGATATTCAAGGTTAATATCATTATCATCGAGAATTCCCAGGATTTTACCCAATCCTCCAGGCTGATCCTGCATTCTAACGGCAATTACTTCCCCAATTTTTACAATGAAGTTGTTGTCTTCAAGCAATTTTTTAGTTTTATCAGGTTCTGGAACTATTAACCTTAAAATTCCAAAATCAGAAGTGTCTGCAATTGAAAGAGCCCTTATATTGACCCCACCTTCCTCAAGCACATCTAGAGCTTTCCTCATCCTTCCTTTCCTATTTTCCAAAAATATGGACAACTGTTTTACTTTCATAATGCCACCTAATGTATTTATCAATGCTTTTTTTATAATTCCCTTTTGTCTATAACCCTTACTGCTTTTCCTTCACTTCTTGGCAGTGTTTTTGGCTCAACAAGTGTTACTTTAACCCTTAGACCAATTTCACTGTGGATATAATCTTCAATTTTCTCCCTTATACCCACAAGTTCCTTAATTTCATCTGAAAAAAGACTTTCTGAAGCTTCAACCTGTACCTCAACTTCATCCATCAAATGAGGCCGTGTGACAATAATCTGGTAGTGAGGCTCCACTTCATCTATTCTAAGAAGTGCTTTTTCAATCTGCGATGGGAATACTGAAACTCCCCTGATTTTCATCATATCATCGGTACGTCCAGTAACTCTATCCATCTTAACAAGAGTTCTTCCACATCCACATTTACCCCTTGTAAGTTTAGTTACATCTTTTGTCCTAAAACGGATTAATGGAGTACCTTCACGTGTTAATGTCGTTAAAACAAGTTCTCCCTTTTCACCATCTGGCAATACATTATGAGTATCAGAATCTATGATCTCCGGATAAAAATGATCTTCAGAAATATGAAGTCCGTCCCTTTCGCTGCATTCAAGACCTACTCCTGGCCCAATTACCTCAGTAAGTCCATATATATTATATGCAGGTGCGTTAAACCTTTTCTGGATCTCCTGACGCATTTCTTCTGTCCACATTTCCGCACCAAAACCTATAGCCTTAAGGCCAATAGTTTTCGTATCAATTCCTTCTTCTTCAATCTCTTCAGCAAGATATAATCCATATGAAGGTGTGAAAATCATGACACTTGTTCCAAAGTCCTGCATGATTTCAATCTGGCGTTTTGTCTGCCCTGTTGAAATTGGTATAACAGTTGCACCCATTTTTTGGGCACCGTAATGCACCCCAAATCCTCCAGTAAATAAACCATAACCGTGAGTATTTTGAATTATATCATCGTCAGTTACTCCAAACATACATAGACCACGTGCCATAACTTCGCCCCAAATTTCAAGGTCTCCTCGAGTGTACCCGGACACGGTTGGTTTTCCTGTTGTCCCTGAAGAAGTATGCACTTCCACAATCTCCTTTCTAGGTACTGCAAACATTCCAAATGGATAAGCATCCCTTAAATCGTCCTTTGTAGTAAATGGGAGCTTTTCAATGTCTTTAAGAGTTTTAATATCCTCAGGTTTAACACCCAGTTCATCAAAACGCTTTTTATAATATGGAACGCTTTCATATGCTCTTTTCACTGCCATTTGTAGTCTTTCAAGTTGTAATGCTTCTTTATCGTTTTCTGACATGCACTCTGCTTTTTCATTCCAAATCATCTTATCCCCTGAGTTAATTGATTAGTAGCCAGTAGATTAAAAATGAATTTTCCTTACTTTAGGAAAAATATCTAATTTAATGTAATTAGAAGAAAGTTATAAAACTTGTTATAAATTTTAAATGTAAACTATCTTACTTACTAAATTTAATTTCAAATAAAAAAATGGTACTCCAATTTTTCCGATACCCCACTGAAATAGAAATATTATTCAGATTAGGGAGAAAATTAATATTTTTCTAAATTTTCAACCACATTATTTTATTCAACGCTAATGCCCAGAAGGTTGTGCAAATAATATTGTTTCATTTTCATGTGACTGCTGATTAATTAAATTGCATTTTTTAAGATGAATCCCATGTAATCAATTAAAATTACAATTTAACATAAGTATAACTCATACACAGGATCATGGACATGTAAAAATCTCTCAAAAAACCGACGGTTTTTTGGAGCGCAAAACCTTTGGGTTTTGCAAGCCGCCGAAAATTCGAAGAATTTTCTGGGTATCGAAAATTCAAGGAATTTTTGAACACCGCCGGAAAATCTACGATTTCCGGGCAGCAAAATTCTATGAATTTTGCAAGCTGTCAAAATCTTTGATTTTGACGCGACAAATACGAAGTATTTGTAAGCTGCGATTTTTACGGTCACAAAATCAAAGATTTTGTGAACATGAGCGTTTTCAAATGCTTTTACACCAGTCATAATTATGTTTTATATAACAAAAAATAGGGACTACTCAATTGATTTAGTACTCCATGCCTGGTTTTATGGTCAATAAAAGGCCATATTACATGGCAGTAAAATAGTATGAAGTTATACGCAAAAATGCACTTAAACAAAAGTGTTACGGCTTTATATATAAAGTAAACTTAATAGCAATTATTAAAAGGAAAAATATTCATGTTTTTCATGCTTATTTTTAATATTTTCATAATTTTAATAAATTATGATTGATTACTGGTTGAAATAGGCTAAAATTTGGATAATTTTAATTAATGGAGGTTATTAAGTGGATTTATTTGCATTAATTGTTGTAGCACTGGTTTATCTCCTCATAATAGGATATGTAGGTTACATAGCCTGGAAGCGAACCAAAAGTGCCGATGATTATATGGTTGCAGGAAGAGAAACTCACCCATACATCATGGCCCTCAGTTATGGTGCAACGTTTATCAGTACTGCAGCAATTGTAGGATTTGGTGGTGTAGCCGCCAATTATGGTATGGGAATTTTATGGCTTGTATTTTTAAACATCATTATAGGAATTTTTATAGCGTTTGTATTCTTTGGAAAACGTACCCGAAAAATGGGACATAACTTAAATGCCCTCACATTTCCAGAATTCCTTTCGCGCCGTTTCGATAGTAAATTTATTCAGTACTTCTCAGGAGCTGTAATATTTGTAGGAATGCCATTATACGCATCAGCAGTTTTAATTGGTATGGCAAGATTTGTTCAAACGACTCTCCAAATTGATTATAACATAGCTTTAGTTGTAATGGCCCTTATTGTGGCAGTATATGTTATATTTGGAGGTATAAGGGGAGTAATGTATACTGATGCCCTTCAAGGAACAATCATGTTCTTTGGAATGCTTATTCTACTAATTACTATTTACTGGCTTACAGGAGGCGTTACCGCAGGTAACCAGGCCCTCACAAATCTAGTCAATGTGGTACCAGCCAGCGCCACGGCAAATGCTACAGCCACTGGATTTACAGGATGGACTTCCATGCCTGCATTAGGCAGTCCATTCTGGTGGACTCTGATTTCAAGCCTTATTTTAGGTGTTGGTATAGGTGTTTTATCACAACCACAACTTGCAGTAAGGTTCATGACAGTTAAATCCAACAAAGAACTGAACAGAGCGGTAGCGATAGGTGGTCTCTTCATATTCATGACCACATTTGCAGCTTACATCGTAGGGTCTCTCTCCAATGTTTATTTCTTCCAGCATACAGGAATGACCGCAGTTCAAGCTGCAGGGGGCAACCTTGATTCAGTCATACCTACATTCATCAGCGCTGCCATGCCTTTATGGTTTGCATATGTTTTTATGATTGTTCTGCTTTCAGCAGCCATGTCTACACTTTCTGCCCAATTCCACGTGCAGGGTACTGCTCTTGGAAGGGATATATATGAAACTATATCCAATAAGAAAAAAGGATCTTCAGTAAATGTAGCACGTATAGGTATCCTAATAGCAGTTATAATAGCAGTAATTCTTGGATTTATCCTTCCTGGAAGCATAGTTGCTGTAGGAACATCAATATGGTTTGGTATAACCGCTGCAGCATTCCTTTCAATATACACGGCTGCTATATACTGGAAGAAAGCTACAAAAGCAGGAGTTATTGCAGGACTTGTATTTGGAACTTTTGCCAGTTTCTTCTGGCTAGTATTCCAGTACAAAAAATCAGCAGAGGCACTTGGTATTTGCAAGGTACTTACAGGTAATACAGTTCTTATAACTGCAAGTCCATGGCCTACTATAGACCCTATTGTCATAGGTCTTCCAGTAGCAGCAATTGTAACTATCATAGTGTGTTTAATTACCAAACCTCCAAGTAAAGAACACGTAGACAAGTGCTTTAACGGAATAAAATAAATTTATTTTAGGGGATTATCCCCACCTATCTTTTTTATTTTTCAATTCAAAATTTTAATAAATATTACACTTCATATCAAAATCAACTAAAATCATTAATTCTGGTTTTTATTATGGATAGAAAAACATTTGATGTCAAAAAACATGATTTTAAAGAATGGGACTCCCTATTTAATAATCCTCAGCCCATAACAATTAAAAGTTTCATTACAGGATATGTAATATTAAATAAACGAGGCGCACTGAACCCAGACCATCCAAAAGCAGGAGTTATTGAAAATGAACTTTTAGAGGTTCCAGTACTAGCCCACTGGATCCACCATGAGAAACTGGGCGATTATTTAATAGATACAGGTTTAGATAGCTCATATCATGATGATCCACATGGAAATATGAAAGGATTGTTTGCAAAACTATTTATAAAGACCAATTTATTTGTAGATGAATACAAACAGGCTGAAAATCAAAATATCGGTTACCATATTGAAAAAAATAGAATTAAATTAAAAGGAGTCTTTTTTACCCACATCCACTCTGATCACGTTGCCGGAACACGTGAATTGCCTAAAAATATCACATATATTGTCAGTAAAGAAGAAAAATACCATGACTATAAACCGTTCTTCTATGGAGATTACCTGAAAGGTGTAAAAACACTTTATGAAATTGATTTTAAAGATGCTGCAGATATGCCCATTCTAGGCAAGTGCATTGATATTTTTGGCGATGGATCTCTGTGGGCAATATCAACACCAGGACATACTAAAGGCCATACCTCTTTTTTAATTAACGCTTTAAATGGCCCTGTCTTATTAGCTGGAGATGTTTGCTATATTAAATTAAGTTTAAAAAACGGAATAGCGCCCAGCAGCTATACTGAAGATGTTGAAGTTAATCAAAGATCTTTTGACAAAATAATTGAGTTTAAAAGGGCTTATCCCCAAATTAAAATCATTTGTGGGCATGAAATATCCTAATAGATTTTTAAATAATAATTAAGTTAATATTAGTATTAATAAACTCCATTCTATTTAAAAAATTTTTCATAACTAAATAACAAAACATAATAATGAGAACAATACAAAATAGTAACTATATCATTATTTAATTTTTTCATCATAAGAAGGTATTACTTAAATAATGAATAGGATGAATAAAATGGAATTAAAAAGCCTGTTTTCGCTAAATGAAACGGACTACTTAACCATATTCGAAAATACACAAGAGGAAATACATATCCATGAATTAGTACATGATAGGCACAATAAAGTTATAGACTTTGCTTTTAAATATATAAATCCGGCTTCCGCGCTTAACTCGACTGCATCAAAGGAAAAAATAATTGGCAAACGTGCCAGCGAGATATATAAATCTCCAAGAGCCATAGCAGATTATGTAAAAGCCGCTAATGAAATTATCAGAACTCAGAAAAGTAAAAAATTCGAAACATACTTCGAATCATTAAACAAACACTTCGCAGTATCTGCATTTTTTTTAAATGGATTATTTGTAACAGTTGGCCGTGATATTAGCGAACAAAAAGAAGCTGAAAATCAGATTATGATCCAGGCAGAAATATTATCCGAAGTAAGAGATGCTGTAATTGCAGTTGACGATGCAAACCATATAACCTACTGGAATAAAGGAGCCGAAGATCTATACGGCTTTAAATCAGAAGAAGTACTGAGTAAAATATTTACCGATGTTGTTAACTACCGCTGGTTAAATGTAGAAGACAGAAAAAATGCTCATCAAAGACTTAAAACTATAGGAAAATGGCACGGGGAAAATTTAAGTACCAAAAAGAATGGAGAGGAAATTTATGTTGAATCCTCAATTCACGCATTTAAAGACAATAAAGGTAATTATATTGGTACAATTTCTGTAATACATGATCTTACCGAGCCTGTACATATAAAACAAGCACTGGAAAAGAACTATAACCGACTTCAAGAAGCCCAGAGAATAGGCCATATTGGTAACTGGGAATGGGATATCCCAAGTAACGTAATAACCCTCTCTGAAGGCATGTACCAAATTTATGGGATTAATTCATCTAATTTAGTAAAATATGACACTATTTTGAATATGATCCTTCCAGAAGATCAGGATATTGTTAATTATAACCTTGAAAAAGCCCTTAGAGAACGTAAACCATTTAAATATGAAATTAGAATACGCCGTCAGGATGAGAATATCAGAATAATCTCATGCCGTGGAGAAGTAGTTACTGACTTTGCAGGACATCCTCTAAACATTATCTGTGTCGAACAGGATATTACAGAACGTAAAGAAATTGAATATGCTCTTGGCGAAGCAAAAAATGAATTAGAATCAAAAGTAAAAAGACGGACGCGGGAATTAAAAGAAACTAACGAACGCCTTCAAAGAGAACTTGAAGAACGAAAAATTACAGAAAATAAACTTAAGAAAAGTCAAAAAAATCTTAAATCACTTATAGAAGAGTTAAAACGTTCTAATGAGGAACTGCAGCAGTTTGCTTATGTATCATCACATGATCTTCAAGAACCTCTCAGGACTATTACCAGTTTTACCCAGCTAATTGAACGTCGTTATAAGGATAAGTTAGATTCAGATGCTGATGAGTTTATTGAATATATTGTAGATGCCGCAAAAAGGATGCAAACATTAATTAACGACCTCCTAAACTATTCACGCGTAGCAACAAGAGGAAAAGAGTTTGAACTAACCAATACCGAAGAAATCCTGGAAAACACAAAATTCAATCTTTATGCGTCTATAAAAGAAAATAGTGCCCAAATTACCCATGAAAACCTTCCCAAAATGATGGCAGATAAAAGACAGATGATTCAACTGTTCCAGAATCTAATTGGAAATGCCATTAAATTTAAAAAGCCAGATGAACCTCCTAAAATTCACATCAAAGCTCGTAAAGATAAAAATAGAAATGAAAATGTTTTCAGCGTCCATGACAATGGAATTGGAATGGATCCACAGTATGCAGAGCGTATTTTTATAATATTTCAGAGGTTACATACTCAAGATGAATACGAGGGTACAGGAATCGGACTTGCAGTCTCTAAGAGAATTGTTGAACGTCATGGTGGGCATATCTGGGTTGAGTCTGAACCGGGTGCAGGTTCAACATTTTACTTCACAATTCCTGAAAGAAGCCTTCAAAAAAGCCAGAATACTAAAAATTAATTACATTACTTTTAATAATTCTTTAATATCCAATTTATCCAGATCTTTAGGTTCTTTTATGCCATATTTTTCGTATAAATCCCTTAAATCATATCCCGCAATGATTTCATAAAATATTTTGTCTTCTAATTTTTTATTCTGCTTCATCTCTTCAAGCTCAACAATACATTTTCTAAGTATTTCATCTGCATTTTCAAGTTTATCAAGTTCATTAATTAGATTACTGTCACTTTTAGGCATTTCAACATCCATATCCTGATAATAAAACGATTTAAAAGTGTTATTTTGATCTATAACTTTATAAATAATTATAATTTGCTCTTGAAGTTCTTCTACTTCTTTTTCGGTTAGATCCATGATATCACCTGAATGTAAATTGAGTCTTTAATAAGTTTATAAATTTAAAGAGTAAATAAATTTCGAGTACAATAGTTACTTCTCATTTTCTTCAATAACTTTCTGTACCAAAGCAGAATCAACATAGACACGAACTTCAATTATAATTTCATTTTCAAATTTGACTATCCAACAATAAGTGTTATTGAACAGCATTCCATTTATGGAAGTAGAGTAAGATTCTAATTCCACAGCAGCTGTATCATTGAACTATAATGCCATTAACCTTTAAAATTACGCCTTCCTTCAATATTTTATTTAATCGTGCAAAAGTATGTGTGAGAAATGCCTGTTTGCTGTGATACGTTCCAGCCAAAGGATGCGTCCCCATTACCTTCCACAAAACATCATCTGCCACATGTTCAAAAAAACTTTTCATTCTCGCCATTGTCACTATGATTAAATATATTCTGGACCCGTTTAACTGCAATATGCATTATTGAACCTCCAATACCTTAAAAATACACCCATATAAACAAATCTAAAACTAAAATTTATTCTGATTCTTCTTTTATTGGTATCGCAAAATAGAATGTTGAACCAACACCCTGTTCAGACTCTACCCATATCCTTCCACCGTGGCGTTCTACTATTTTTTTTGCAACTGCCAGCCCAATTCCAGTTCCTTTATATTCATCTCTTGTATGCAATCTCTGGAATAACTCAAAAATCCGTCCTGCATACTGCTGATCCATCCCAATACCATTATCAGAAACTCCTAAAATATATTCATTACTTTCTTCATCTTTTCTAGATAAAATATGGATTTTAGGAGGTTCATCTGGCTTTTTAAATTTAATGGCATTTCCAATTAAATTTTGGAAAAGCTGTATAAGCTGTTTCTCATCTGCAGTTACAATAGGAAGTTTATCATGAGTAATTTCTGCATTATTTTCATCAATAGTCACCTTAAGGTTAAATAATGCTTTATCAAGAGCATTTTGCACATCTGTTGGTTTAAATTCTTCACCCCTTGTCTGAACTCTTGAATACTTCAGTAAATCCTTTATCATTGCCTGCATTCTATTTGTTCCATCCACTATAAAATCTATGAATTCATCAGCATCTTTATCAATCTGGCCCTTATATCGTCGTGCCAAAAGTTGTGTAAAGCTTGAAATCGTCCTTAACGGCTCCTGAAGGTCATGTGATGCAATATAAGCAAACTGCTGTAACTCTTGATTAGAACGTTCTAATTCCCCAATAAGAGTTTCACGTTCTTTTTCTGCATTCTTACGTTCAGTAATGTCTTTAGTTATAGCTACAAATCCAACTGGATTACCTTCAGCGTCACGGATACTATTTCCCGAAATTTCTACAGGAAAAACTTTCTTACCATCTAAAGTAATAGAATTAAGTTCTAAAGTTACACTTCTTTGCTCAGATAAAGCTATTTTTGTAGCTTCTATTAATGTTGGTCTGTCTTTTGGATATATCAACTCCAATGCATTTAGCCCTATTAATTTTTCGCTTGATGATGCAGCGTACATATCCACACTTGCCTGGTTACATGAAATTATATTTAAATTTAAATCAGCAGATATAATAGAATCCGGAGATGATTTAATAGTGGCATTTAACTTTTCCTCACTTTCTAATAATGCTTTTTCAGCTTTTTTACGCTCAGTTATATCTCTTACAATTGCAGAAATTCCTGTAATCTCTCCATCAACATTTTTAATAGGTGATAATGTCACCAGAATATCTATCTTAATCCCATTCTTTTTCATCCTTTGAGCTTCATAATGAGCTACTTTTCTGCCGCTTTTAACTTTTTCTAGAAGTTTAGATGTTCTTTCACGTTCAGAATTAGGAGCTAAATTTAATATGGACTTTCCTACCATTTCCTTGGCAGAATAACCATATATTTTTTCAGCCCCCTTATTCCAGCTTAATATTATCCCGTTTAAATCTTCGCCGATAATAGCATCATCCGATGAATCAACTATGTCTGCTAATCTCTTAATTTGCTCTTCAGCATGTTTACGTTCTGTTATATCCTCTGTTACACCGTACATCTTGTCAGGCTTTCCTTCATCATCTAATAAAACACTACTTCGAGTATGTATATACCTTATTTCACCATCAGGCCGGTTTATGCGGTGTTCTAAATCATATGGCTTAAAAGTTTTTAATGATTCATTCAATGCTCTTCGAACCATCATGACATCAGCAGGATAAACTACTTTTATAATCTCTTCAAAAGGTAATTTACTCTCTTTAACTCCATAAATTCGCTGTCCTTCCCCAGACAATATAAATTCATCTTTTTTTATATTCCATTCATAAGCACCTATTTTAGAAATATGTGAAGCCTCTTCTAAAATAGTTTCACTCCTTCTAAGTTCTTCTTCAGCTTTTTTACGCTCAGTAATATCACGAGAAATAGAAAGAACGACATTTTTTCCTTCTAAGTTAAAAAGATGAGTATTAAGTTCAACAGGTATCTTCCTTCCATCTTTAGCTATCTGAACATTTTCAATTATTGAATATCCTTTTTTAAACATTTCCAATGTCATTTTTAATATAGCAGAAGTGTCTGAATATATATCTAAAGCATCCATATTTAATAATTCATTTTTACTATATCCTAATCGTTTAGATGCAGTTTCATTTACTTCAATAAATCCATTTATAGTGCCGTCATCATTTACCTCAGATAAAGTAATCATATCCGTTGCTTGATCAAATAATTCACGGAATTTCTTTTCACTCTCTTTTAAAGCTTCCTCTGCACGTTTACGATCTGTAATGTCCCTAGAAACAGCTAGAATCATATCTTTTCCTTTGAGCTTGAAGAAATGTGTTGCAATCTCAACAGGTATATTAAAACCATCTTTAGATACAATTATACTTTCATGTCTTGCATATCCCTTTTTTGACATTTCTGATATTACATCCGATACAGAAACAGAGGATTCAGAAGAGACTATATCAAAAGGTGTCATATTTAAAAATTCTTCCTTAGTATAGCCCAACATTTTTAACCCAACTTCATTTACTTCAATAAATCTTCCAGGTATATCTCCTTTAATTTCAGATACAGTTATCATATCATTTGCATTATTGAAAATTTCACGGAATTTTTCTTCACTCTCTTTTAACGCTTCTTCTGCGCGCTTACGATCTGTAATATTACGGGCCATAGAGAGAGCTACATCTTTTCCTCTGAGCTTGAAAATATGTACATTAACCTCAACAGGTATTTCTCCCCTGCTTTTAGTAACACTTTTTGCCTCAAATAGAGTAGATCCTCTTTTTTTAAGTTCTGCCGAGATTTTTGGTATCTGGTCTTTACTATCTGGTGCAAATAAATCTAGAGGAGTCATATTGGAAAATTCTTCTTTACTGTAGCCCAATATTTTAACTGCGGCTTCATTTACTTCAATAAATTGTCCTGGTATCATATCTTCTTGAACTTCCGATAGCACTATTATGTCTAGAGCTTTATTAAACAGCTCACGGAACTTCTTCTCGCTCTCTTTCAAAGCATTTTCCGTGCGCTTACGATCTGTAATATCTCCACATGCCGTAAAAACAAGGATTTTTCCGTCAGATCTCTTTGTTGCACGTGTCGTTTCTTTTACCCATAGTATACTTCCATCTTTACGAACTTTACGTAGTTCCCAGTGAAAAATCTGACCATAATTTTTAATGGCATTTCTTAAGTTCTGTTCTGCAAATTCTATGTCTTTCTCGTAGAATATCTTCAACAACGGCTGGCCAATTAATTCAGGGACTGTATAACCCAGTAACTCAGCCCCAAAGTGATTTACAGATAATACAGTAAAATCAGTATTTATAGTGAAGTACATGAAGGGATTATCATCATATAAAGTACGGAATTTCTCTTCACTTTCTCGGAGTTCTGCAGTTCGTTCTTTAACCTGTTCTTCTAAATTATCACGAGCTTCTTTTAATTTTTCCTCTGCATGTTTGCGCTCAGTTATATCCTCAAGTACTTCCATAGCACCCATTATGTTATCTTCATGGTCTTCAATAATGCTTACTGTGGCGCGCAGCCATCTACCTTCTTTACCCATAGCAGGGAAAAAATTTTCAAGTTCATATGCCCCACTTACAATTTTAGACCGCCTACATTTTCCACTGTGCCATTTTGAAATCCTTTCATAATCTTTTTCTATTAATAGATCAGCGACAGTTGGCCTTTTTTCACTGTAGAGTGCTTTCCATTGATCTTCTGTTCCAACTATATCTTCAGCTTTAATCCCACTATATTCTTCCATAGCCCTGTTCCAATAATTAACCTTATGATCTCGACCTATTATAAATGTAAGAACTGGAGATCCCCTAATTATGGTTTCTAATCTCATTTTATTCTCTTTTAGTTCATTTTCTGCGTGCTTACGTTCCGTTATGTCCAGATCCATCACAATTCCTAAAATAATATTTCCTTCATCATCAGTTATCGGCAAAGAGCAAACACTTATCCATCCTTTTGTACCGTCCCCACGTAAAATTTCAATTTCTTCATCTTTAACTACTTCACCAGTTCTAATTGAACGGGATAATGGCCATTCATAAGATTTATAAGGAGTACCATCTGGATGAAAACCTCTATATTTCTTAAATTCATCAGCACGGGCTGTTTGCGGATAATGCCATATATTTGCAATTTGCTTATTAGCCATAATGAATTTTCCAGAAGGAGCTTCTGCAATAATAATTCCTGCAGGAATATTTTCTACTATTGCACTTAGCTGTTTTTTCTCAATTTCAGAATTTACTCTTTGAGTATTTTCCAAATTTCCTTTTAATGGATTTTTATTCTTTTTCAATCCTATATCTCCCATCCACAGTGCTGCTGAATCTAACTTAAACTATCCCCCTTAGATACATGTAATGTAAAAAATTAAAGGTTAAAATGTGCTATATTAAACTATTCTAATGCACATGCTGCATTTAAAAATATTTACTTTGCCGCCACCCAAATTTAATTACAGGCTTAACTACTGTATCTCTTTTATCGAACTTGGGTGTAAATTTGAGGCGCATCTTCAATGGATATCCTATCTGAAACTATAAAACTTGGTTTAGCTTTGCCATCAAATATCAAATTTCTTAAAAACACGTGTAATTGTTTTACAGGAGTTTGTCCCATACCAATTGTAATTCCTTTTTCCCATAGTTTCCCAAGTGGAAACATTATATTTCCCTGTTTTTCATCTTCATTATCTGCAGCAGGATTTGCCTTGGGATAAACACCGATGATTCCCAAATGTCCGCCTGCATTTATTAAATTTGCAATATCCATATGCAGATCCCGGCTGATCTGGATTTAAGGTGAGGCATGCATTGGTCATACCTTGAATACAATTCAGGCAAAAACCACATGCTATATTAAAAGGCATCACAACCCGATCTCCATGCTTAATTGTACAGCATCTCAAACTTCTTCAATTACTCCCATTAGCTATGCCTAAATATTCTTCCAGATTTCTTGTTGTTTCGCCGTCATACATGTGCAAATCGCTTCCACATATGGCACTACATGTAATTCTTATAATATCATTTGTTGGCTTGCTTATTCTAAAATTTTCCACTTCTTCAACTTTTTTAGGACCTTTATAAACAGCAACTTTCATTTTTTACCATCCAAAATTTTCAATTTTGGGGTTCCAAAATTCATTCTGAATTTTGAGAACCTCCAAAAATTTTTGTTAAAAAATTTTGTGGTTTCTAAAAATCGAAGATTTTTCTCAACCTCCACGTTTGAAGATAATTTTATTGTTGATCATATTAATTATTTATCAATAATTATTACGAAATAATTTGGGTACTCTACCAACTAAAATGAACATAAAAATTACATGAAACATGCCCTAATAACTAAGCACATTCTATTTTTAATAATTTAGGCAGTTTAAATAGGAGCACAAATAGATAAATTTAAAGGTATCTATTTTTAATTATTAATCATTAATTACTTAACATTCAATGAGCGGAGGTGAAAACAGTGGTCCTAGGAATAGATGATCCATGGGTTTGGAGTGCTTATATCTTAACTATATTAAGTATGCTTTTGTGTGTGATCTATGGAGCCTTAAATTGGAATAAAGGCGATGAAGACGAAGAAACACAAGTTAAAGAAGAAATGGAATGGCATAAAAAAGAAAAAGAGATGGAAGAAAAAGAATTAGGGATATGGGATGAAGAAGGATAGGTAGGGATTAAAATGGATAACTACATCTTACTTATTGTTATAGCTTTAATATATATTTTAATGGTGGGTTACGTAGGCTACATAGCCTGGAAAAGGACTAAAAGCGCCGATGATTATATGGTCGCCGGAAGAGAAACCCATCCATTTATCATGGCCCTCAGTTATGGGGCCACGTTTATCAGTACTGCTGCCATTGTAGGTTTTGGTGGAACAGCAGGAGTATACGGAATGGGCCTTTTATGGCTCACAGTGTTGAACATTCTTGTCGGTATTTTTATAGCATTTGTCCTGTTTGGGAAACGAACAAGGAAAATGGGGCATAATTTAAACGCACTTACTTTCCCCGAATTTCTTTCGCGTCGTTTTGACAGTAAATTTATTCAATATTTCAGTGGTGCAGTAATATTTTTAGGAATGCCTTTATATGCATCTGTAGTTTTAATTGGTATGGCAAGATTTGTAGAAACAACAATAGGTCTTAATTATTCAATAGCATTAATTGCAATGGCAGTTATAGTCGCAATTTATGTTGTCTTTGGTGGAATAAGGGGTGTTATGTACACCGATGCCCTGCAGGGAACCATAATGTTTATAGGAATGGTCATATTATTAGGGGCCATTTACTGGATTACAGGAGGTATTACTGCAGGAAACCAGGCTCTCACTAACTTAGTTAATGTAGTGCCCGCTAACGCCACGGCTACGGCAGCAGCTACTGGTTTTACTGGATGGACATCTATGCCTGCGCTTGGAAGCCCATTCTGGTGGACATTAGTAAGTACACTTATTTTAGGAGTAGGTATTGGTGTTTTATCACAACCACAGCTCGTAGTAAGGTTCATGACAGTTAAATCCAACAAAGAACTTAACAGAGCAGTTCTAATTGGAGGAATATTTATATTCATCATGACCGGTACTGCGTTCGTTGTAGGAGCATTATCCAACGTTTACTTCTTTAATACTGTTGGACAGCTGGCAATGCAAGTTGCAGGAGGTAACGCAGATAAAATAATTCCTACATTTATAAGCACCGCCATGCCTGTCTGGTTTGCTTACTTATTCATGATAACTCTGCTTTCTGCAGCCATGTCTACTTTAAGCTCCCAATTCCACGTTCAAGGGACTGCTTTAGGCCGTGATATATACGAAACAGTGACTGGAACCAAAGGTAAATCATCAGTATTAGTTGCAAGGGCAGGAATTACCATTGCAGTTATAATAGCAGTTATTCTGGGCTTTATTTTACCAGATAACATAATAGCTGTTGGAACTGCCATGTGGTTCAGTATAACTGCAGCTGCATTCCTTTCAATGTACATATTTGCATTGTTCTGGAAACGTTCAACCAAAGCAGGTGTAATCTCAGGTTTAGTTATTGGAACATTGTTAAGTATCTTCTGGATGGTATTTGAGTATAAAAAGTCAGCAGCAGCCCTTGGTATTTGTCAAGCGCTTACAGGTAATCCTGTTCTCATAGCTGCAAATCCATGGCCTACAGTTGATTCAATAGTGATAGCACTGCCTGTTGCATTTGTGATAACAGTTGTAGTAAGTTTACTTACAAAACCACAGCCAAAAGAACAGTTAGATAAAATATTTAAGGGAATTTAACTCCCTTTTGTTTTTATTTTTTTAAATTATTTGTATATTCGCTGGACAAAATCAGGACACATTCTAGGATATTTCTTTTCAAATTCTTCCCCTAATTTATTTGTTATCTCTTCTTCGAGCTCTTTATTTTTCGCTGCAGATACAAAAAACGTTTCATTTTCAAAGTAAGTGTTTAAAACCTCCCCACCTATGTGCATTTCAATTTCAAATGGTTTAAAATATGAATGTCCCCTTTGAATCTCTGATAATATTTTGGAGGATAAAATGAGGCGCTTATTATCTTTTTGGGTATAAACATTGTCGGGAGTAGTTATCTTTTTAATATGGAAAGATGCACAGCCCTCTATGTTAGAAGCCTTACGTGTGGTTCAAAAAACACAGAGGAAGACTTTTTTTTCAAAATCAACGCTATATTTAAGATTAACTGATTTCATAAAACCCCTCCTTATTTTTCCAAACAAACTAAGCTATCCTCATTATTATTTTGAATTTTATAGTATATATTCGTCAAAGAATAAGGGGGTTAAAAACAAGTTTACGAATGCATTTAAGTCGTATTTAAAAGTAAAAATTAATTTAAATAAAAAATCTAATTTTAACATATTTCCCAAAACATTTTAAAGAAATTTAAGTAAATTCCCAATTAGTTTCTCTTGAGCTGATCTTCAATCTGTTTAACCTGTTGACCATCATAAAGCTGCTTAGCCTTGCTTATAATTGCATTTTCATTCACGTTAAAATTCTTTGCAACTAACATCTCTTTAATTTCATCTATCCATTTTACTGCTTCAGCATCATCTTGGGAAGGGTTTGATCCATCCTTAGGGCGTGCTTTTGAAGCTATATTCCCATCGTCGTCGTCTTCAGAACTTATTCCTAAAAGTGCTGTTAACTGATAGCGCCTACCGTATGTAATTGCACTCCCAATTCCCTGAGCTGTATTTTTATCAGGTTTCAAGAATAATTTATCAGTTTCAATTACCTCACCTGATGTGTGAATGAGTTTAGTTTGAACATATACATCTCCAGCTTCATTACTTCCAGTATTCTGAATTAACAATATTCCATTTTCAGTTAAAAGAGGACGAACACAGTTTAAAATATCGGGTAATGGCGCGTATTTACTCCTGAAAAATGGATTTGTAGCGGTGTTTGATGGATTCTTAATTTTTCTTTGGACTTCAAGTAGTGCTGCTGCTATATTTTTAATTTCCATTTAAATTACTCCTTTTCAGTTACTAGTTTAGTTAATTACTTAATTTTTAAATTTTAAAACAAACAATGACTTAATCAAAAAAATCTAATTTTATGATATCTTCTTTCTTGATTTTCTTAGGAGGGTGCATCTCCTTAAATTCCAACCCATATTCTTTTAAAAGTTTCATAGCGCTGTCTGTAATAGAAGGTGCCACTAACATTCCCCTTAAACCTTCATTTTCTTCCTTTAAATTATCTACATAACGCTTAAGCTGACTTACCGCGCCCAAACTCCCCCTAACCCTTTTAATTTCTAAAACCATCATGTTTCCATTTTTATCTTTTCCAAGAATATCAATTACTCCATTTGAGATGGATTTTTCCTTTGCAATTGGTTTGAATCCTTCTTCAATAACTTCAGGATTTTCATAGAAAATAATGTTGGCCATGTCTTCCTCACTTCCAATCAAATCCAGTTCTTCATAGTCTTTAGCAATGAAATATGTTGCCATGTAAGTTTTTGAAATTTCAACATCCAGAATCTCCTTTGGATTTTTCCGAATACTTCTTATAAGCATTAAATCATCTTTAACTTTAAATTTAACAGTACATCCTGGAGGCTGCCAGTTTACAGGATTTCTTTTCTCACTTTTGTGAATTAAAAAAGATCCATCAGGCTTTATTATAATTACTCGATCACCTAATTCAAGATTACTTTTAGCCCTACCTTCATAAAATACCCTGCAGCATGCCGTAATTATTATGATGGCTTTATTTTTGAGCCCATCCTTTAGAATTTCATTTGTTTTCTCAATGCTTGGATTTTCTTCTACTTTGAATTTTACCATGGCTATTACTCGTATCGTTAGTTAAATGCATAGCTGGAATAAGAAATTGAAGTATTAACTAAATTAAATTTTAAAAAAAATAAATTGAACATTGCAAAATTAAAATTTTACAGTGTTTTAAGTAATAAAGTAAAAAAAAGGTAAAAAACGATTATTCTTCGTCTTCAAACTCGTCTGCTTTTACAATTTTGAGATTTGGAGTTCTTGCGTTTGGGTTACTTGCCTGAACTGCTTTTACTGTTACGCTTTTGACACTCTTGTTCACTGTTTCTCGGAATGTATCAAAAACAACAGAGTAACTTTCAAGCTGATCTAGCTCAGTATCGTTTAAAGCGTGGCTTAAACTGTCTATTAATTCGTAGATCCTGCCACCTTTTTCTCCATATATTTTAGCAACCTCATCATCGAAGTATGCTGATGTTATAAGCCCACATATCCATTTTTGCTTGTTTTCACGATCTGTGATTATAACATAGAACTCCTGTACTTCTTTACCTTTAATTTCCTTGGATTTTAATTCCCCGACGTATATTTCACCAGTTATTTCACTTTCTGGTTCTAATTGAGAAAGGTACATGGTTTCATAGTCGTCGTCGTAGTTTGCGCTTCCTTTTTGGATTCCTAAATCAATCATTTAATTCACCTCAAACTATTCGCATTGAACGTTTTCATCTTCAGGATGAGAGTATTCAAATCCTTCTTTTCTACACCAGTCATAGAAAGCCTCTGTAGCCCCACGAGATAATCGCCCTTGTTTGTCGCCATATTTTTGTCGTGTGATTCTCCTGAATGCTATCTCCAATTCATCCGGAATGCATACTGTTACCGCTCCCATCCAATCATCATCCTTTTATGAAATATGTTTTATGCTTTATGTTATATGTTTTATTTTTGATATTTAAAGTTTTCGGTTTTTTATGAATAAATTATAATTTAATAAGACAAGAATAAAGAATATAAAAACATTTCACTCAATATTTTCAAGCAGCAAACAAAAAGAATAGATTTAAAATGATATTTTTTGATTATACTTTTTAAAAATGGAATGTATGAAAGTATATGTACCATGTGAAACTTAATTAAAAATAACTATATGTTGAAGTCATTACATTACAATTTATATTCTATATGTAAAAAAAATGGTGATATCATGAGAGTAGTGGAAGAAATTGTGGGAAAAGAAGTTTTAGATAGCTCTGCAACTATAATTGGGAAAGTAAAGGATATTGAAGTTAATCTAGGTACCAAAAGAATAGAAGCAATTGTAGTTGGAAAAGGGGGCATTTCAGAAAGCATAGGAATATCTAAAGAAGAAAATGTCATACCTTATGATATGGTTAAACAAATAGGGGACAAAATACTCCTTAAAGAGTATATAGATGAACCAGGGTTAGAAACACAAGAATTAGGCCTATAATCTTTGATTTTTTGTGTTTGAATGATTTAATTAAAACCTTTTATTTTAATTTTAAAATTTAAACTGGGTGTTAATTTTGGAACTGATTGGAATCTGCAGTGTTTGTGGAAAAGCAGGTAAAATGCATAGCTGCCCTTTATGTGGAAGTATAGTCTGTAAAAGCTGCTATGATGTTTCAAAAGGTATATGTAAGCGGTGCGCAAGCCCTGGAAAAATGATTAAATAGATCCAGATATATAGTCTAAACAAATCTATCTAGTGATGTTAATGAATAACGAAAAAAAGAAACTTATAGACCTTTTAAAGGCAGAGGAAGTTATCAAGTTTGGTAAATTTACACTGGCTTCTGGAAAAGAAAGCGACTACTATGTAAACATGAAAATGGCCATTACAAACCCCGAAATCCTAAAACAGGTTGCAAAAATTGTAGCAAACCAGATAATTGATGATAAAATAGATAAAATTGCAGGCCCTGCTTTAGGAGCTGTACCTATAGCAACATCCATATCCCTTGAGTCATCTATCCCCATGCTTATGATAAGAAAAGCCAAAAAAGGCTACGGGACAGCTGAACTAATAGAAGGAGAACTTGTAGAAGGAGATTCTGTTGTTGTGGTTGAAGACGTAACTACAACCGGCGGTTCTCTTATTAAAGCAATTAAGGCCATTAAAGACAACGGCGGAATAGTTAAAAAAGCAATTGTAGTTGTTGATAGGGCTGAAGGGGCCGTTGAAAACCTTAAAAAAGAAGGAATTACTTTAGAGCCTTTAATTTCAATAGAAGAATTCCAATAAGAAGAAATAAATTATTTATTATTCCTTATTTTGAATACTTAAAAAATAGATTTTATCAATCTCTTAAATGCTTGACAAGATGGCCAAGTTCAGGTATTACTATTTTTAAACCTAAACTCACAGCATTTGGAGATCCTGGAAGAGCTATTATCAATTTATTTTTATAAACACCCGCGGTTGCCCTGCTTAAAATAGCACCAGTTCCAATCTCTTTATATGATTCATACCTAAATATTTCTCCGAATCCATTTAGTTCTTTATTAAACAGGGGCTTTAAAGTTTCAATTGTTATATCCCGAGGCCCGATTCCAGTTCCCCCAGTTGTTATGATAACATCGACATCATAATTTTCTATTATATTTCCTATAGTTGAAACAAGAAGTCCTGCATCATCAGGTATCACTGAGTAAAAAACAAGGTTATTGTTTTCACTTAATGCATCTTTTATTAAACTTCCAGATACATCACTGTCCTTATTCAACAAAAAATCATTATATTTAGAGTCACTTAATGTTATAACTGCACCATTTACAGATTTGGGCGCTTGTTTTTTATGCTCTTTCATACTTTCGCTTTTCATAAAATCATCCTGTATTCCTGATATTAATTAAATAAGGAAATATTTTGAGTTTAATAACTAAATACGATTTAATCGATAATATATATGCCCCATATACTATATTATTTATTTCTATTATATTCTAAATATATACATTATTATATAACCAGTAAAATTAATTTTTAATCCTAAAATAAGACCCCTATCTAAAAATAACGAAGAATAAAATTAATCTAAGGATAATAAGTCTTAAAATGAACATTCAGACCCATTTAACAGTAATAAGAAATCAAAAGATTTATATGTTATCCAATCAAACCATAACTAAATGGCATTAGATCGAATCAATGCTGCAAATTAGATAAAAAGTCGTAGAAACAATTTGGAAACCAGGAGGGCATTAGATCCAATTCAGAGGCGGTTTAATTTTTGCGGAAAAATTAAGAGGAGTCTAATTCGCCCTCCCTGCATACCTTTATTTGTATTTCATCGCATAAAAACTTTCTGTATTTTATGATAATGGAGTGCGAAAATGCCTATTTAAGCCTGAATGTTTTAAATGATTAGATAAATTTATTATTTTTAAAAATTAATAACTGGTATTATGCAAAAAAAGATTTACGTTTTGGACGCGTCTGCAATAATAGGGGGCTTTTATTCAAAAAGCTATGCTAATTTTACCACAAGCGGTGCTATTTTAGAAATTAAAGACTTAAAATCAAAAATATTACTGCAGTCTGCCCTAGAAAATGGACATATTAAAGTAGATGAACCTGATCCTGAAGATACAGAAGAAATTAACCGCATTATTACATCTTCAGGCGATATCCTGCGGCTTTCTGATGTTGATAGAGGTATCGTAGCACTTGCATTTAAATTCAAAAGAAATGGATTTAAACCAATTGTTGTAACCGATGATTACTCCATGCAAAATACCCTTAAGACAATTAGAATTGATTATAAAAGCGTTTTAACCCAGGGAATAAAAGAAATTATTAATTGGGTCAAGATCTGCAAAGGATGTAAAAAAAGATATCCATCAGACTATAAATTTGAAGAATGTGAAATATGTGGATCTCCTGTTTTTAGAAAAAGAATAAAGGCTGTTAAATAATATTTAGCCAATATAACTCTTTTAAAGATAAAAATAAAAGTAATTCTCTAATTAAATCTTATCTAAAAAGAATAAAAATATCACATAATTATTTTTTAAAGCTGCACGTTCAGCGATAATTTTAATATATAATTCATCCAGAGAAAGAGATTATGAAAATTGGTGTAGTTGTGCATGGACCATATATAGTTGATTCAGGTTATGCCAAGAAAATTTTGAACTTACTTCAATATTATGGAGATGTAAAGGCACGACTTGGAGGAACAATGGGTAGAACTGCAGTATATGATGCAGGACTTGAGGATAAGATAGACATAAGCCAAAAATTGTTTCCAAGCGAATCTATTGAAAAATTTGTTCATAATTGCGATGTTATATTCTTAATAAACTATGGAAAATCCAGCGTAACTGGTCATGCATTCGGATTTAAAGTTTGGAGCAGATGTGAAAACGTTCCTCCTTTAATTCAAATTGAGAGACCAGGTGAAGTGGACGGAAGCGTCATAGCCTGGGATAGCTCATTAAGTGAATTTGCAAATCAAATAGCGGGGAGATTATGCTTAAAAGTTGTTGACGCGGAAGAAATAAAGAATGAATTGGTGAAAAGTGAAGTCACACAAACTCGCAGAAAGGTTGCAGGCGTATCTCCTAATGAAAATATATTTGTAAATGGGCTCGTCATTGGTAAATCAACTTCATTTGACGTTACTTTAGTTGCAGAAGATGGGATTATAACTGAAATAATTGGAGGGACCCTTAAAAAACACGGGGTCGAAAAACTCGGCAGAGTTGATTTAACCAAAGTGGTAATAAAAACAGGACTGCTTAGAAGATCAGAAGTCACTCCAAGAGTCGTTGAAAAACCTAAAAATGAAGATAAATTCAATGTAGCCTTTTTAAATCATGCTGCAGAAGATATTTACAAACTAAAAGACGCGGATATTGTTGTAACAGTTGGAGATGATACTACTCTTGTTGCAGGGGATATTCTTTATAGATTTGGAGTTCCCATAATTGGAATTACCGATGGTGATATTGATAAAGTGGTGGAAAAAGGGTTTAAAAATAGCAAATCCTTAATAATAGAACTTCAAAGTGGCCATGATGATATCATTGGCCAAAAAATCTTCCATGAGCTCTTCAATGAAGAAGAAATCATAGAAACAGAAAATATCGAAAGTTTTAAAAATGAAATACTACAGATTATAAATAATAACACCACTTGCTTTAAAATAAAAGAAAACTGAGGTGTACAAGTGGATTTAAACTCTCTCATTGATTCTATAAAAAATTTTGAAGGAATTACACGAAAAAATTCCATAAATCATATTGCAAATATTTTAAAAGAGACCTATAATATTGCTGGAAATACTATTTTAAGCTTTGGCGACGACGCATCTGCCATAGAAATAGGAAATGAAAAATTAGCCCTTCTTGCAGCCGATGGAATGTGGGGAAAACTTATGGAAGCTGATCCACGCTGGGCTGGTTACTGTTCAGTTTTAGTTAACGTGAATGATATTGCTGCTATGGGCGGAAGACCAATTGGTATGACCAATGTTATTTCTACAAAAGACAAAAAAATATGCAATGAAATTATGGAAGGTATTAATGAAGGAGTTAAAAAGTTTGGAGTTCCTATGGTAGGGGGCCATTTACATCCAGATACACCATACAATGCTTTAGATGTGTCTATTACAGGGATAGTAAATAAAGATGATGTTATTACAAGTTGTGATGCTAATATAGGCGACAAGGTTATAATTGCAATTGATATTGATGGAAAACTGCATCCTCAATTCGATCTTAACTGGGATACAACCACAATGAAAAGTGATGAACTTGTACAGGCCCAGATTGAAGTTATGAATAAGATAGGCAGTGAAAAACTGGTAACTGCAGGTAAAGATATAAGCAATCCCGGAACTTTAGGTACGCTTGGAATGCTACTTGAAGCGTCATATGTAGGTGCAACCATCGAACTTGAAAAGATCCCGCGAAATGAAAATGTAAACTGGGAGCAGTGGCTCAAATTATATCCAGGATCCGGTTTTGTTCTTACTGCAGAAAGCAGTAATGTAAACAGGTGTATTGAACTGCTTAAAGAAGTCAATATAACCGCTTCAGTCGCTGGAGAAATTATTGAAGATAAAAAGCTTTATGTGACTCATGAAGACCAAAAAGCAGTCTTATTTGACTTCCAAAAGGATAAAATAACTGGTGTTAAAGAGGAACGATCATAAAATTACCTCACAACATAAATTATTAGACATATAATGATTAAATAAATTAAGCACTATGATTAAAGAATTGAATCACTGCAAATATCTGGCGGTTCATATTAAAGTTCAATAAATATTTCATAGATATAACTCAAAAAGGAAGAATTACTCAATCTAAATAAATCATTCATAAAATTAGTCCATGAGGAGATTTAATGTTTGTAAGGGTCAATGGAGAAGAAATAGACCTCCCTGAGGGTTCTACAATAAAGGATGCTATCAAAGCTGCAAATGCACCATATATGGAAGGCTGTGTCCTCAGTATTATTAAGGGTAAAGAGGAATTTGAAAAGCACGTGAATAAATACAAAATAAAAACCAGTAAAGGAAGCGTGATAATTGAACTACTTGAAAACAGCCCTTCAAATTTAGTTGAAGTATGGAAAAACATGTATAAAGAGTTTGAGAATCAGGAAGTGCGGTGGACGACCTCCAGTGAAGTTTCTCTTGGACCTATTAAAACAAACCTTACTCCAACAAGAGATGAATATAAATATGGAAAATGGGATGTTATTATAAGCCTTTCAGGTTTTACTGCAGATTCAACCCATATCATCTTAAGTAAATCCAAACATGAAGCAGTGTATGGTGTTCCTGAAGGAAGTAATGGAGTTTTTGCTAAGGTACTTGGTGGTAAACGGACTCTACTTAATCTCACAGATGACGATACAGTAAAAGAAATTAAACCTGTTATAGAACGAAGCAGCACTGTAAAAAGCGCCACAGTAATCGATTTAGATACACCCATTACTGAAGGAAACGAATTATTTACTTATGTTTTAATTAATCCTGAATTCAAATCTCCACAGTCTGTTGAACATTTCTTTGCATTATCTGAAGACGGTAAAATCAAGGTAGACTATGAATCTAATTCTTTTGTAGGGTTTTACAGATTACAAGGGCTTTCAAAACCTTCAGAATATATAGATCAAAGAACACGAGGAACAGTCACCCTCAGAAATACAGGCAAAGGAACTGGACGGGTTTACATTTACCGAGAAGACAGGGTTTCTACACCCCCCCATACAGTTATAGGGCACGTTAATAAAGGAATACAACTTTTAGATATTGCAAATACTGGAGATTATATCACAGTTAAAGCAGACCCTGAAAGGGTAATGACACTTTCTATGACCCAAAAAGAAGCAGAAGAGTATCTATACTCACGAGGTATAGAACAAATACGTGAGGGCTTAGATGACGATGATGCAATAGTTGTAAGTCAAAATCCATTGTATACAACTGAAATTATCAGTGCTAAAAAGGTAAAAACACTTGGAGTTAAGGAAGATGAAATAATCTACATCGATATAGATGATAATGCACCAAGATCTTCATGGTACTTCCAGAAAATTACAGGACTTCTTGATTATCCCATAGGATCTCTTAAAGTTCACTTCGCATTCCCCGGAATGAAGGTAATGATGTTTGAGGGAAAAGCAAAAGAAGCACGAGGACTTGTCCCCGAAAATATTCCATCACAATGCATAAATGCAGGTCAAATTGGAATAACCAACATGTCAAGAAGACATGTAGGAATGATTGGAGTGAGATTTGAGGATAATAACGAATTTGGCCCTACCGGAGAACCATTTGCCGGGACCAATGTCGTTGGCCATATTGTAAAAGGACTTGAAAACCTTGAAAAATTTAAAGAGGGGGCGACAGTTTATGTCTCAAGAAAACTCTGAAAATTCTAAAGTTACCCGTATGATAGTACTGGGACCATCTGCACAAATAAATCAGGCAGAACTGGTTCAAAAAATTCATATGATGGAACTTCCACTTACCATTAAATCAACATGTTATGGAGCTATAATACACGGGGACGAACCTGTTGTAAAAGAAGCTGTAACTAAAATAAGAGAATTAGATCCATGTAATATATTTACAAAAGATAGAGGATTCCCCCCAGGAGATACAAGGCGTTGCAGAGCCAAAAGAGGGGCAGCAAGAGAAGGTTTCCATCAGCTCGAAAAAGAATATGAACTGCTGGACTGCTTAAGGGAAGCTCTTGAAAATCCACGGGAAGTCCATGTGGAAAAACCAAAGAAAATTTCGCCTGATGAATTCAAAAAGCTCATAGAAGAAAGTGAAAAGCCTCGAAAACCATAGGTTTTCAATGGGGCCTAAAATTATAAATTTTCGAGCATAATTAAAAAAATTCCTAAGATCATATATTTATAAAATATTAAGAGGAATGATAAAAATGCAGATAACTTCTTCTTCAAATAGTAAAGAGATAGCCCCAATGGCACTCGCTATCCACCAGCTTGTGAATAAATTACCCATAACAATGCGCTGCAAAAACTCCAATGGAGTTAGAATAGAAGAGGGCGAAATTGTAGATTATAATTATACCGGCCCTGTCCTTGAAAAAGTATTAAAAAATGGCAAGCTTATCCATGAAACACCTGAAACTGGCATTTACGAAGGAATTCCAGTGGTGGTTGTCCCCATAATTGAAAAAAATGAAGTTATCGGTGCAGTAGGAATTGTAGACCTAACAAGAGGAATATTCAGTGACCTCATGCAGATAGCAAGGAGACCGGACCTCATAAAATCTGAAACACCCAAAGGTGAGTTTTATTAGTATGATGATGCATTTTACAAATTTAAAAATAAAAGGAGACTTATCCAGATAACAGTTACAGGAGATGTTTAATTGAAAATAGCTATATTCCCTCCAAATTCATTAATTTTATCGGATTTAGTTGAACGACGAGGACACGAACCACTTTCACTAATGAAAGAAGTAAGAAAAAAAGTTACAGATGTGGAGATAGATTCACCTCCACTTAACATAACTGAAGCAGAACCAATAAAAGGACTTAAATATGCAGCTATTGAAGTACCATCAGGAGTAAGGGGCAGAATGGCCATATTCGGGCCTTTAATAGATGAAGCAGAAGCTGCAATAATCATGCAGGAAGCTCCTTATGGATTTGGTTGTATAGGCTGTGCCAGAACTAATGAACTTTCCATGTACTACCTAAGAAAGAAGGACATCCCTATACTCGAACTTCAATATCCAACTACAAGAGAAGAAGCCATAGAAATGGTAAACAAAATTAACACTTTTTTAGACTCACTGGAGGAAAAAAATGGTTAAGATAGCCCAATTATCCTGCGGAACAGAATACAGTGGTATTCAAAAGGAAATAGAAAAAGCTGCCGCGACTTTTGACGCGGAAATTGTTATTCCTGAGGCAGATTTAGATTACATTGATGAAGCTTATGAAAAATTCGGGTTTGCCGCTGCAAGTAGCGGTATCAAGCTTATGATAGCAAGGGCAATGTCCCTGGTTGAAGGAAAATCAACCGCAGATGCCGTATTCATTGCAACCTGTTTTAGATGTGCAGAGGGTGCACTGGTTAGAAATGAACTGAGGAGGCTTATACAGGAGAATACTAACTTACCTGTTGTGACCTACTCATTTACAGAAAAAACCAAAGCTGACGAGCTTTTCATAAGAATGGAAGCACTGACAACAATTGTTGCCAGAAAAAGCCTCCTTGCACGTGAAAAACAGGACGGTCTCACAATTGGGATAGATTCTGGTTCAACCACCACAAAAGTTACTTTAATGGAAAACAACAAGATAATAGGAACAGGATGGCTCCCAACAACCGATGTTATCCAGTCTGCAGAAGATGGGATGAAAAGCGCCTTTGAGGGAACTGGATATAAATTAGACGATGTCGACGGTATGGGTGTAACTGGATATGGAAGGCTGACCATAGGAAAACACTACAATGCTGCATTAATCCAGGAAGAACTCAGTGTAAACTCAAAAGGAGCTGTTTACCTTGCAGACAGTCAAAAAGGTGAAGCTACTGTGTTAGACATTGGTGGTATGGACAACAAGGTTATAACTGTTAACAACGGAATTCCAGATAACTTCACCATGGGGGGAATCTGTGCCGGAGCATCAGGACGGTTCCTGGAAATAACTTCACGAAGATTGGGAGTGGATATAAGTGAACTTGGAGCACTGGCTTTAAAAGGAAATTACAAGAATGTTCTTTTAAACAGTTACTGTATGGTATTCGGTATTCAGGATCTGGTTACTTCACTTGCTGCAGGAGGTACCAAAGAAGACGTGGCAGCCGCTGCGTGTTACTCTGTAGCAGAACAAGTTTATGAACAGCAGCTCCAGGAAATTGATGTTCGTGAGCCCCTGATTCAGGTAGGAGGAACATCACTTGTAGAAGGCCTTGTAGAAGCTGTAAGTACAGTTCTTGGCGGTATCAAAGTTATTGTGCCAGAAAATTCACAATACATCGGTGCAGTTGGTGCTGCGCTTCTAGTATCAGGTTTAGGGAAAAAGTAGTTGTCTGCATGGAGATATTAAATGATAGTTGAATCTTACGATGAAAACGGTGCAAAAGTCTATGAAATGGTTATAAGACAGACATTACAAGATCTCCAGGTTTCAAGAGCAATTAAAGATATGAAAGTGTTTGCAGACCCAAGAGAGCCTGTATTTATCATTGTAGTCGAATATGAAAAAGCTGCATCTCCCCTTACAATTGACGATCTTGCAGAGTATGAATATAAAAAAGATGAAAACAACTTATACATAAGGGTTAAAGATGAAACTTACCTTCCAGAGTTACTTCAAAAATTATGGGAAATTGAAGGAAGGGAAAATATACAACAGCCCAGCAGATATGAGATTATAATAAGCAATCCTAAAGCCAAAGTGGAAGGAATTATTATCCACGACCCCCAAGAGGACTTAAAAAAAAAGGTATATGATGCCATATTCAGAATAATACCTGAAGGCTTTAGGGTTATAGACCATTTATCAGAAGGTAATGTTATTGCAATGGTCTGTTCTGATGAAATTATTAAAGACGAATGGATCAAAAAGCGAGATGAGATGATTAAAAAACTTAAATAATAATTAAAGCCTCTTAAGGAGATAATAAAATGAAAGAAAGTAAGTTTGCCCATATAACAAAAGTGCACCCCTGCTTTAATGAAAAAATGCACGATAAAGTTGGAAGAATTCACGTTCCAATTGCACCAAAATGTAATATTCAATGTAATTTCTGTACAAGGGACATCAACAAATGTGAAGTCCGTCCAGGAGTTGCTTCAAGAGTCATGACTGTCGATGATGCAATAGAACATGTCAGGAAAGTTACAGGTGAGATGCCAATTTCTGTGGTGGGTGTTGCAGGCCCTGGAGATGCCCTATTTAACGATGAAACATTTGAATTCTTTAAACGTGCAGGCAAGGAGTTTCCTGAACTTATAAAATGTATGAGTACAAACGGACTTCTTTTACCAGATAAAGCCGATCTAATTGCCGAATTAGGTATAAATTCAGTGACAGTCACCGTAAATGCAGTTGATCCTGAAATAGGAAAAGAAATTTACAGCGGAGTTTTCTATGACGGTAAAATGTACAAGGGAGAAGAAGCATTTAAAATACTCTCCAAAAACCAGCTTGAAGGCATAGAAAAACTTGCAAAAAAAGATGTAGTGGTAAAAGTTAACGCTGTACTGATTCCAGGATTAAACGACGAGCATATAATTGATATTGCAAAAGAAGTCAAAAAACGAGGGGCTTCTTTAATGAATGTAATCCCTCTCATACCACTTAACAAATTCAAAGATTACGAAAAACCAGGATGCGCACAAATAAGTCAGGTAAGAGATGCTATTGAAGAAATAATACCTGTATTTAGAGCATGTACCCAATGTAGAGCAGATGCATACGGAGTTCCTGGTAAAGAAGACAAACACCTGGATATGACTCCAGCAAGCCACTATTAAATAAACTAAGGATCTATCCTTTTTTTAAATCTTTTTATTTTTACTAAAAACAGTAACTATTTTTTTTGTTTTATCCAAATAGGAATATACTAATTAAGGAGAAATTTTAATGAAAACAATGTTCTGGGAAGATAATCAACTTGTACTCATTGATCAAACTAAATTACCTCATGAACTGGTTTATTACCACTGCAAAACTTATAAAGATGTAATTCACGCCATTAAAACCATGAAAGTACGCGGTGCCCCTGCAATAGGAGTTGCTGCAGCCTTTGGAATGGCACTTGCAGAATTAGAAGGTGTTGACCTCGAAAATGCAGGAGAAGAAATCAAAGCTGCGCGTCCAACAGCAGTAAATCTTTTCTGGGCAGTTGACAGAGTGCTTAAATCAGATAATGCACTTGAAGAAGCTTTAAAAATGTACGATGAAGACATCGAAACAAATAAAGCCATTGGAAAACACGGCGCAGAAGTAGTAGATGATGGAGACACAATTTTAACCCATTGTAATGCAGGAGCTCTTGCCTGTGTAGATTATGGGACTGCTTTAGGAGTTATAAGGGCTGCATTTGAAGAAGGAAAGAAAATTAAAGTCATATGTGATGAAACCCGGCCTTTCTGCCAGGGCGCAAAGTTAAGCGTCTTTGAGATGCAGCAGGAAAATATTCCAGTGAAGTTAATCGTGGACAACGCTGCAGCAAGGATGATGCAGACAGGAAAAGTAAATAAAGTAGTTGTTGGTGCAGATAGAGTTGCAAAAGGTGGAATAGCCAATAAAATAGGTACTTTGATGGTTGCTCTTGCTGCAAAACGGTTTGATGTGCCATTTTACGTCGCAGCCCCTAAAAGTACATTCGATTTTGAAAATTCAATATATGATACTAAAATAGAAGAAAGAGACCCTAATGAAGTCCTTTACTTTGGCGAATGTAGAGTTGCACCTGAAGGAACTGAAGTTGAAAATCCCTCATTTGATATTGTGCCCAGTGACTTGATTACAGGCATAATTACTGAAGAAGGTATTTTGGAGCCTTTTTAATTCATTTAAGCTCCATTAATTATTAATTATATCAATTTATTATTATTTTTTCCAATCAAATTAGTTTACAAAGTTCCATTGTAGTTCCACCAGCCACCAAAAGGTTCTGGTTCAATTCCTGCAACTAGAAACAACAGCAGTATCATAATAGCCACTATTACAACATATTTACTTTCTATGTCAATCCAATGCCCTAATTTGTCATTCATATACTCAGGAAATGATACTAACAAAATCAAGAATATAGACATTAAAGTTATGAAGACTTCACAGATAAGAACTAATTGTATTCCCGATTGAAAATAGTAGGGCCATCCTGAGGATAAAGAACCTGATAACAATAAAGCACCTAAAATAAAGCCTAAAGCACGTATCCACTTATTATAGTTACTTTTAACTTCTTTAATAGGAGTCGGTGATTGAGTCATCTGTTCTCCCAGTGGCGATGTTAATCTTTCACCGCAACTTGAACAGTATTTAGCATCATCTGGGTTTTGAGTTCCGCAGTCCTTACAAAACATATTATAGACACCTTCTAATTAATAATAGGTATTAACAAATGTTACTACATAAAAAAGGTTAATTCTCTTTTTATTTAAATATATCTTTATTTACTTCTTGAGAACCCCATAATATAAAGAATAGATTTAAAAACATGTCTTATATTTTAATATTATTAAAATAAAATTAAATTTATTCTAATTTACAATATTAGTCACACCATATATAATCTTTAGGTTATATATCATTTATAAACTCTTCTTTATACCAGTAAAATACCAGCTGGCCGCCGCATTCACATGAGTCAAAGTCTTCTGGATTTTCTCCTTCTTGAAGTTCATAGTAACCCCCGCATTCACTGCATACTAAATACCCATTTGTGTTTTCCTCAAGTAGTTCTAATTTTGCATTACAACATATGCAAAAGGTGAAATTTGGAGGATTTTGAGTTCCACATTTCTCGCAACGCATAATAAATCATCTTATGTATAAAATTAATATTTCCTAACTGAAAACATAAGATATAGAATATTTTATTATATAAAGTTTACTCGCTTATCCCAAATCAAAAAACTCGGGCATCGATACCCATATGCCATTTACCGGGGCTTCTGGAGCGAACTTTACGTTTATCGAGAATTTCAACTTTCCTAGGGTAAGCAGCCTCTTTAAGTCTCGCAATGGGTTTTTCAAAACTTTCAGAAAACTCGTAGTAGTGAATGATCCCTCCAGGTTTTATATGCTGCACCGCAGTGTCCAGAAATTCATATGCACTTCCCGGGAGATTCATGATTATCATATCTGCTTTAATGTCTTTATTTTCCAGAACTTCCCTGACATCCCCTAAGATTGGGATTACTTTATCCTGGACTCTATTAAGCTCAATATTTTTCTCTGCATATTTATAGGCTTCAGGGTTAATGTCAATCGCATAAACAGTCACATCATGATTTTTTGCAATGAGCACAGGAAACGGGGCAACTCCAGCAAACATATCCACGATCACTTCGCCGTCTTTTACGCTGTCCGCCACTCTTTTTCTCTCAGTTGCCAGTCGAGGGCTGAAATATACATTTCTAACATCAAGCATTAGCCTGCATCCAAATTCCTGGTGAACAGTTTCAGATATATCTTCTCCAGCAATATGTTCCAGTTCCCTTGTCCTTATAATTCCTTTAATTTCGCTTGTTTTTCTAAAAATCGCTTTTCTTTTTGTAAATTTTAGTGCAGCTTCCCCAATTAGCTCTTTATAATCTTCCAGATCATCAGGTATCTCTAAAATAACAACGTCACCAATTATATCAAATGATCCCCTTATTTCATCAATCGTCTTATCATCAATTTTACCCTTTAGATAATCTTTAAGGCTCAGGGGGCCTCTTTTTTGCATTTCAAATGCAGTTTCTATTATTTCACATTTTTGTCCAATTAGCTCCTGCATATCTTGATCTGGCTTTTCATTAAGGGGAAGTATAACAAAATCATCTTCACGTTTTATTCTAGCGTCAAGATTCAGTAGTGAATGATTCAATAAAATTTTGCGCACATCATTTGCCATATCTTTGGGAATTTTTAGACCTATCATGATTTTCCTCGTAATTAAAGCTTTAAGTTGGTATACCTAAATATTATCATGATTAAAATATAATCATTCTGATAATTATGGTTTAAATTTAAAAATATACAAAATATTTTTACTCGTTAATTAGGAGCTAAAATGTATTTATAGATTATATTTATTAAATGAAATCTTTACAGGAAATTGAGGTGTTAATATGCTTTATTTTATTGGTTTAGGACTTTATGATGAAAAAGACATTTCATTAAAGGGAATTGAAGCTTTGAGGAAAGCTGATGTTGTATATGCTGAATTTTACACTGCAAATCTTTTTGGAACAACATTAGATGCATTAAAATTCATGATAGGAAAAGATATAGTTGTTTTGAAGCGAAGTGAAGTTGAAGAAGAAAATATCATTTTAGAATCTGCAAAGGATAAAAATGTTGGATTTTTAACTGCAGGAGATCCCCTAATTGCAACTACACACACAGATTTGATGATTGAAGCTAAAAAAAGAAACATTGAAACCACAGTTATTCATGCATCTTCCATTTTATCTGCTGCTCCAGGGCTTGCAGGACTCCAAGCTTATAAATTCGGGAAGGTAACCACCGTGCCATTTTCAGATAAAAATTTTTTCCCTCATTCACCGTATACTGCCATAAAAGCCAATATGGAATTTAATGCCCATACACTGGTACTTTTAGATATCAGGGCTGATGAAAACAGATATATGACTGTAAATGAAGGTTTAGAATATCTCTTAAAAGTTGAAGAAGAAAGAAAAGAAGGAGCTATAACCGAAGATACTATAGCAGTAGGAATTGCAAGGGCAGGGTCAGACAAACCATTTGTACGTGCAGATAAAATTAAAAATTTAATTAAAGAGGACTTCGGCGGGCCTCTCCACTGTATGATCATACCTGGAGACCTTCATTTTATGGAAGCAGAGTATTTAGTAAAGATTTGCGGGGCGCCTGAGGAGGTTCTGGATAACCAGTAACCCCTAGATATTATATAATTCTCGGATTGTAAAAAATATGCAAAAGAATAATGATTTTAGTGCAAAACCATTTTTAAAATGGGCTGGCGGGAAAACACAGTTACTTGATGAATTTGATAAAAGATTACCATCAAAAATAAAGGGCAGTAAATTCATTGAAACATACATTGAACCTTTTATTGGCGGAGGGGCAATGTTCTTCTTTTTAAAGAGAAAATATGATATAAAAAAATCATTTATTTTTGATATTAATCCCGAATTAATAATAGCATATAAAGTTATACAGGGAGATTATAAAGCATTAATAGATAGATTAAGCGAAATTAAGCATAAACACCTTCAAAAATCAGAAGATATGCGAAAGGAATACTACTACCAGATTAGAGACAAATATAATAAACAAATTGAAAATTTCAATTACAGTAGTTTCAATGATGAATGGATCGAAAGAGCTGCTTATCTCATATTTTTAAATAAAACATGCTTTAACGGGCTTTTCAGACAAAATAGGAAAGGAGAATTTAATGTTCCCTTTGGACGTTATAAAAATCCAAGTATCTATGATGAAGAAAACATTATCAAAGTAAATAAAGCTTTAAAGAATACTGAAATCTTCTGTGGAGACTTTACAAGTTCCAGCGAATATATACAAAAAGATAGTTTCGTGTATCTTGATCCCCCATATCGTCCGCTAAATAGAACCTCAAGCTTCACAAGTTATTCTAAAGACGGCTTCTTTGATGAAGATCAGGTCAGATTATCAATGTTTTTTGAGCAAATGGACAAACAAGGAACATATTTGATGCTCAGTAATTCAGACCCTAAAAACAAGGACATTAATGACCATTTCTTTGATGATCTTTACAAAAATTACAATATTAACAGAATTCCAGCAAAAAGACATATAAACTCCGATGCCTCAAAAAGAGGAAAAATTAATGAATTGATTATTACAAATTATGTTATTTAAATATTGATTAGTCTGAAATTATTTCGTCTCTACTTCAGATTCAACTTTTCCCCCTACTTTTTCCATATAGTCACATTTTTCAATATTTTGAAGAGGAATTATTACATGTTTGATGCCGTCTTCTTTAGCACCGTATGTTACTTCAATTAAGCCCCTATCTTCATCAATTTCAATTTTTTCCACCCCAAATTCCCCTTTTTTGAAATTATGAACATTTTCATTGATTAAGCTTACTTCAAGTTTTTCTATCATTTTGTTCACCTTCCATCTGATATTTATAATTATGTAAGTTATTATTCAAGTATTTTGAGCACTGCACTTACTTTTTAAATAATTGCAATAATTTTTTAGTCCAAACCATGCCCACTACAAAGTCAAGACATGAGTTTAAACTCAGTTTTTAGCAAAACTTTAAATACCATAAAACTATATGTTAAAAATAACCTATGTTAAATTTAACATAAGTTAAAAATAACCTAATTAAAATTGGACGTGAATCAAATGGCAAATACAGACCTTATCATTCTAGGTATGATTTACCTCGTACCAAGCCATGGGTATCAGCTTAAAAAGAATATCAAAGAATCTTTCGGAAATCCTTATTTTAAGCTGAATAACAATGTTTTGTACCCTACTCTTGCAAGATTTGAGCAGGAAGGCTTTATTGAGGGAAAAACAGTAGCTGGCGGAAGTACCAGCAAAAAAATATACCATATCACAGAAAAAGGTCGAGAAAAGCTGCTTGAAATGGTAGCAGAGCCTGTTGAACCCGATATTGACGGCTTTGATTTCAGTGTACATGCAGTGTTTTTTGACCTCATACCCAAAGAAAGCCGTGTAAAAATAATCAAACCGCTTTATGAAAGTAAACTGCAGATGTACAAAGAATCTCTTGAAAAAAAGGAGAAATATGGAGTCAATATGCTGCCTATTTCCCTTGCTGTTCTGGAATATGGTATCAAAGGGTTAGAAAGAGATATTGAGTTTTATAAAAAATTAATGGAAATGGAATAGATCCCTGCAAAACATTTTTATATACCTTGCCACGTACAGTATAGTATGTGACATGTATATGTATCACACACTATAACAGGAGGTTGACAATGGACAAGGTCCTTGAAAAATTCGAGACTGAAATAAGGCGAGGCGTTATGCAGGTAGCTGTGGTCTGCCTTCTGGACAAAGAGAAGTACGGCTACGAAATAATCAAAAGCCTCAATGAAACAGGATTAAATGTGGAAGAAGGAACGTTATATCCACTTCTTAGACGTCTCGAAAAGGATGAACTACTTTCTAGCCGCTGGGAAACCAGCGGACCAAGGCCGCGGAAATATTACATAGTAACTGAATACGGAAAGGAAATTAGAACAAAATGGTTAAATTCGTTTAATGCAGTTAGTGCAGTCATTGAACGGCTTAAAGAGAATATTCAAGATAATAAAAAGGGCGGATTATACAATGTGTAACCTTGTCAACGAGTACATAAGCAAAGTAACAAAAAATATGGGCTCAAATCAGCGCAAAGAAGTTGCTAAAGAGCTAGAAACACATATTTTAGATAGTGCTGAAGCCATTGCTGCCGAAAAAAATATTGATATTGATAAAGCTGTCATCCGCGAAGTTATAGATAGGATGGGATCTCCAGAAGAAGCGGCAGCCATGTATACTTCTGAAAAGACTTTTTCAGACAAAGTAGTGGACCAATTGAAAGAAATATGGAGAATAACAGTCCATTTCATTATAATAGTCACAATGGTTTGGATCGTGCTGTTCATTGCATTCTGGATCTACTTTGGACGTGCAGATTATATCGAGTTCGATATGTTCACTTTACTCATAATGGTTATTATTTACCTCGTTATAATTGCCTTTCACATGTTCAAAAAGCTTAAAATTTTTTCACAGCACTAAAAAGCAGTAATAAGACACAGAATATATTAAATTATACATTTAGCTTTCTTAAATTCACACAATATAAAAAGAAATGATTTAAATTCAGATTCATACCCTAAAAATTGGAGGAATTATATGGACAACAGACGTGAATATCGTCGCCACAGGCTATTTGGATTTCCATATGGCCACCTAATCTGGCCGCTTGTAATTGGAATTATTTTAATTTGTGCAGGCTTATCTGATTTGATTAAAATAGATATCTGGCATTATATATGGCCAATGATTGCCATTGTTTTAGGCATATTAATTATAGCTGGAGGAATATTCAGCAACAGAAATTAACTAAAGAAGGGATTTATATGGATGAATATGTAATAGAGGCTCAAAATCTCACCAAAAAATATGGTGATTTTTTAGCTGTAGACAATTTAAACTTAAAAATAAAAAAAGGAGAAGTCTTTGGTTTTTTAGGTCCAAATGGGGCCGGAAAGACGACTTCAATCAGTATGATGGTAGGGCTGCTACGTCCTTCCAGCGGTAAAGTTCTGATCAACAATAAAGAAGTAGAAAAGATTGATAAAGGGACCATTGGCATATGTCCTCAGGAACTTGTTCTCTGGGAAAATCTTACATGCTACGAAAGCCTTAAACTTATGGGAGATATGTATGAGATACCCAAAGATAAACTGGATCAAAGGATAAAAACTCTTTTAAAAGATCTTTTCCTTACAGATAAAGCTGACACAGTAGTTTCTAACCTTTCAGGAGGTATGAAGCGTCGTTTAAATCTTGCACTTGCTGTAATTCACCAGCCAGAAATAGTACTTTTAGACGAACCGTCAGAAGGTCTTGATCCTCAGTCACGTCGTGTATTATGGAATTACATCCGATCACTTCGGGATGATGAAGGTAAAACCGTTATTTTAACAACACACCTTATGGATGAAGCAGACAGGTTAAGCGATCGAGTTGCTATAATTGACCACGGCCAGCTGCTTAAATTAGATACCCCTAAAAATCTCAAAAAAGAGGTAGGAGAAGGAGATATTGTTGAAATGACCCTTTCTAACCAGAATAATGGAGATGTCATAAAGTATCTTGAAAACCTAAAGGATATCATATCTGTCGCGGAGTTAGACGGGAAGATTAATTTAAGAGCATTTGATGCTGTAGGAAAACTTCCAAAGATTATTGGAGCTCTTGAAGAATCTAATGTTAACATAGATGATCTTGCTATACGACAAAACACTTTAGAAGATGTTTTCATCGAGTTAACAGGGACAGGGCTCAGGGAGTGAAAAAAATGAAATTCATGAGTATAGCTTCAAAAGATTTAAAAGAACTTTTAAGGGACAGAAGAGGATTATTCTTCATACTGTTATTCCCACTATTCTTTATGTTAATTTTCGGATTTGCATATGGGAATATGGGTGAAAACAATGAACCACATAGTATTGCAGTAGTTAACTATGATCAGGGCGTGACAATACCTGGTGGAACCAATATAAACTTTGGGGACAAGACTACAGATACGCTAAAGGATGTCAAGTATCCAGAAAATGATACAAATATGTTTAATGTCACTTTAACATCAGAGGCAGAGGCAGATAATCTTGTAAAACAGAGAAGTGTAGACGCAGAAATTATAATTCCAGAGAATTTCTCTAAATCTATTTCAACTTTAACACCGTCAACAGTCATCGTCCGTGGTGATACTGGTTATTCTGGATTTGGAATTACTCAAGCCATGCTGTCAAGTGTTTTAGGAGAATATCAAACTAAATTAGCCGCTAACATCGAAAATAATGGAAATAATCAATCAGAAAAGCTTATTCAAGGCAAAATAGAAGGCTTGCCTGGAACAGAATCTTTTACAGCCTTTGACTATCTTGCACCGGGAATGATGGTATTTGCAATATTAATGCTTGCAACCAGTGTAGCGACAATACTAACAAGAGAAGTAGAAAGTGGAACCCTTAGACGCCTGAAACTCTCTAAAATGACCTCATTTGATTTCCTATTTGGCGGTCTTTTGCCATGGTCACTTGTTGCAGCTGCACAAGTATTAATTCTCTTTGCAGTGGCTATAGGGATAGGATTCCACTGGCAGGGAGGTATTGAGTCAATCATACTGGCAGTGATCATTGGTATAATCGGAGGTATAGCTTCCATATCTCTGGGAATGATCATAGCATCCTTTGCAAGAAGCCCCCCACAGGCAGGTCAGCTTGGAACTCTAGTAGCAGTACCTTTAACATTCATGGTTGGTGCATTCTTCCAGCTGCCGCAGATGGTAATTGGCAGTTTCATGGGACAGCAAATCCAGGTTTATGATATTCTCCCATGGTATCATGTTGCAAACGCGCTGCGTTATGTTCTGACATATACCGTTAGTTGGGACACTATCATGTATCAAATAGTTTGGGCAGTTGTTCTTTCAGCCATTCTTTTTGTTATAGGAGTATTCCTATTTTCAAGAAACAGATTAAGGCCAGATAATAGTTAAAAGATAGAATTAAAATTAATTTTTCTATCTTACCTTTTTTTATAAGCTTAAAATAAATTTTAACCATTCTTGCCATTAGCTAAACTAAGATAGATAAATTTTAAAATAATTAACGCATTATTAATACTTTTTTTATAAATAGTAGTAAATTACTTATAATTTGAACTTCAAAATTAGAAATTAAATACTTCTATTTCCAATATTTTAGATAAAAAACCCATTAAAACACTTTAAATCATATTATCAAGCTCAATAAAGCTTAAATTCGTAAATAAATTTGATAAAGTTTATTTTTAAGATATAATCAATTGAGGTGATAACTTGAAAGAAGAAGAATCTGAAAGGAAAAGTATGTCAGAAAAAGAGAGAAAAGAAATGGAAGAACAGGAAAAAACTGCAGAAGTATGGATAGAAGAAAGTAAAGAAAGGTCAAGCTCAGATATTACTAAACAAGAAGAAAAAGGCAAAACTCCAAGGGTAGATTCAGATTTACCCACATTTGAAGGTAAAACAATAGTTAACCCTCCAGAAGGAGGAGGTAAAATACTTAAAGGATCACGAGGGGAAACTGCTGCAGGAGCGAAATGCGGATACCCAAGTAAACCATGTAACAGGTAATAAAGTCCACATTATCAAAATAGAAAAAAAACAAGATGTAAATACCAAATACATCTTGTTACCACATCTTCTTTACAATTAAAATCAAATTTTGTTAAATTCTTTTTAGTAGGCTATAATGTGATTAATTACAGTTTAACAAAGTATTTCCTGCGCATGTCCTAGATTTGAGTTTTAATAATTATTTTGTATCTTATTGATTTAAACAGCTATTTTTTGTATAATTTTTAAGCCATCAGATAGTTTAATATTTTAGTAGTTCCAATACTATCAAAACACGATAACTTTAAAATTTTTGAATTACTGAATAAAAGAGGGAAAAAATGGCAGAATCTGAAAAACATTTTCATCACGGGCGTTCAAGTAAAGAAATTCTGGACTCAAATAGAGTTTTAAGTACAGTTGGACTTAAAAAAGGAGATACATTTCTAGATGCTGGTTGTGGAGATGGATATATGTCTCTTACAGCCTCAAAAATAGTTGGCAATGAAGGTAAAATCATCGCTGTTGATGTTTGGGAAGAATCAATTAATGCATTTAAAGAAAAAATCGAAAGCAATAATATCAAAAATATAGATGCAGAAGTTGCAAATATAACCCAAAAAATACCAGTAGATGATGAAAGTATTGACATACTGTACATGGGTAATGTTCTACATGGGTTTGTTGAAAACAATGAAGTTGAAACTGTAATGAAAGAAATACAGAGGGTAATTAAGAAAGGAGGGTCATTCGCTGTGGTTGAATTTAAAAAAGAAGAAAGTACCCATGGTCCACCATTACATGTCAGAATCACACCAGAAGACATAGAAGAAATAGTTAAAAATTATGGATTTGCCGTAAATAAAGTGGAAGAAGTCGGTACCTATCACTATGCTACAATATTAACTAAGAACTAACCAATCTACTTTTAATATTACTTTTTTGCCAGATAAAACCTAAATTATCAGTTAATAACTTATTTTTAATTAAATTTGACTATGCTAAACTTTTTTATATATGAATGTTATAACTTATAATTAATATGAAACAGCGCGTTATTTATCTTACCTATTTTTTAAAGGCCCACGCCGTCGAAAAATCGTAGATTTTTCGGGCTGCAAAAAATGAAATTTTTTACACGCTGTTTAAAACTCGGAGGTGTTTTAATTGGCTGAAAAGAAATCACCAGCAGAAGGATGGCCAGTAATTAACGGAGATTACGTGGTAGGGGATCCTGAAAGCCCTGTAGCAGCGACAACACTCGGATCACACAACGAACAAATTCCAGTAGATGCCGGAGCCGCCATAGCAGGTCCATGTAAAACCGAAAACTTAGGAATCGAAAAGATGGTTGCAAACCTGATATCAAACCCCAACATAAGATTCCTCATATTGTGCGGATCAGAAGTACAGGGACACATTACAGGCCAAAGCATAGAAGCTCTACACGCTAATGGTCTAGACGAAAAAAGAAAAATATCAGGTGCAACAGGCGCAATACCTTTCATCGAAAACATTCCCGATGAAGGGCTAGAAAGGTTCCAGCAGCAAATGGAAATTGTAAGTATGATTGACGTAGAAGATGCCGGACAAATCCAGGGCAAAGTTAAAGAGTGCATTGAAAAAGATCCAGGCGCATACGAAGAAGAACCAATCGCCATAAGACTAGATGAATTAGAAAAAATTCTATCCAAAAAAGAAGAAATTGCAGAAGCAGAAACATGAATGGAATACTACGTATTCCATCTAATTTTATTTTTAAAATGCTTTTTTATTAATATAAAGGCATGTATTTCTTTAAAAAATCAGCATATTTTTTATCAAGTATTCTAAGTGCAGACATAGCTTCGGGGGAAGTGCAGCATCGCTCATCTACTAAATTTCTAAGGGTCATATTTTTGATATTTTCCTGTATCTCTTTAATTACAAAGTCCAGGGTATTTTTATTGTACGCTTTAAGCTCTTCAAAATCCAGATCATAAATCTGATATTTAGTTATATCGTAATTTGCAGATGGAGTTTGCATAATATTTAGATAAGCATAAAAGTCGCATGAAAAGTCTCCAAATAGGTCTACACCCATATAAGCAAGTAACGGGATAAAATTAATGTCTACAAATGAAAAATACAGTGCTGCATTTGGGTTTATATTTTCTCTTATGTTTACGATTATATCAACCAGATCCCATGGTTGTCTCATAAGCTCTTTGGGATTTGCTATTAGAAATGTGGTGATTCCAAGTTTATCTAATTCTTTTGCACATTTTATTCTTAAATCCAGATATTTTCCGCCGTGAATAACTCCAATGCCCTTTTCTTTACTTTCTTTTGCATTTTCAATTGTCCGGTTAACAGACCATTTTGCCAGTTCCTTTGGGACATCATATGGCATTGGTTCATCCTTTATAATCTTAAATTCAATACCTGGTTTAAAAACAGCCGGTGTTTTTAATTCATCATAATTTCCAAGCCTTGCTGGACCATCATGTCGTTTTATTTCAAGCATAAAAATCAATTTTCCATTTCTTATGTAAATGTATTTAAATAAAAGTTTATAGTGAATAATCAAATATTTAGGATTAGGGAATTATAAAATTTATTTACATGCCCTTTAATTTAAAGAATGTAAATATAATTAATTTAATTATCTAAAATTTATAAGTTTAATAATTTATGTTTACGGAACGAAGCTGGAGAAAAATGTTTACAAAATCTCTCAAACACTGTCAAAATCTCTGATTTTGACGTTGAAGGAAAACCTTAAGGTTTTCCTGAACCGCAAAACGTAGTTTTGCAGGCCACAAAAAACTTCGTTTTTTGTAGGCTTCGTGTTTGGAGTGCAAATCGAAGTTAGAAAAATACAAAGTATTTTTCTACATGAAAAATCGAAGATTTTTTAAGATTTGCTAACTACGATTTTGTAACATGTGAAAATCTACGATTTTCAAACATCAAAAACCAGCGGTTTTTGAAGGCTTTGATTTTTTGAGGGAATTTTCACATGTTATTCACTATAAAATATTTGTATATCCAGTTTAAATAACTAATTGCAAGGATAAAAATGAAGATCAACAAATTAATCTTAGTTCCAACAGGAACAACCGCCTTTAGAATTGTATTATCCATTCTATTTTTAGACTTGCTTATAAATAACATGAAAATAGTGGCAATCCTTGTTTTTTTACTTGCAGTCATTACAGATGCTTTTGATGGATATTTTGCCAGGAAATTAGGAGTTTCATCAGATTATGGCGCATATTTTGATATAACTGCAGATTTTATTCTTGTTTTAGTCGCATTCTTAACATTCATAATTATTGGAATCTATCCCTACTGGCTGCTGCTTCTCATAATTTTAGTATTTTTGCAGTTTATACTTACATCAAAGCTTAAGGTCTTAGTATATGATCCAGTAGGTAAATATTATGGAGCTTTCCTTTTTGCGGTGATTCTAGTTACGTTAATATCACCACCCATTTTTTACGGATTTTTACTCATAGCTACTCTTTTATTTACCATATTATCATTGATAAGCAGGTATTTATTCTTTATTTTTCGAAAAACAGTTGAAAAATAATTCAAAATTTTGAATTTTATAGGTGTCATCAAAAAGGTTACAGTTTGCAAAATTTCCGCAAGGTATATATACACAGATCATCAACCTAAATATGAAAATTACAAGTTTTCACGTAGACCCGTTACCAAGGGTGTGAAAAGAATGAGAAGCTTAAAGAAACTAAAAAATTTTTTAACTGGGGGAGAGGCAGAGAAAGAGGAAGATGAAAATAAATCTGAATCTGAAATGTCAGAAATCGTCGAAGAGGAAAAAAAACCAGTTGAATCAGAGACAAAACAACAAACTGCCCCTGCAGTAGAAGAAGTTAAAAAAGAACCTGTTGTAGAAGAAAAACCTTCTGAAGTTGAAGTTAAAACTGAGACTATTGAAGAAAAGCCTACAATAGAAGAAAAACCTGTTGTGGAGGAAGCTGAACCTGTTGTAGAAGAAGAAACTACAATAGAAGAAGTTGAACCCGTTGCAGAAGCTGAAACTGCTGTAGAAGAAAATGTTGAAGAACCTGCTGCTCCAAAAGAAGCAGAAGTCATTGAGGAAACTAAAAAAGACGAACCCAAACCCAAAGGAAGTGGAAGTATGAGTTTACTTAATAAAGAAGAGAACCTAATACGCGCTGAAGAAGTAGAGCCAGGATTTAAACAGGAAATAATAGATGCTGGTGCAGAAACCGTAGCTTTATGTTACCAGTGTGGTACTTGTACCGGATCATGCCCATCAGGAAAAAGAACCCCTTACAGGATAAGGAACATTATAAGAAAATCCCTCATGGGACTTAAAACTGAAGTTTTAAATGATGAAACAATCTGGGAATGTGTTACATGCTACGCATGCCAGGAAAGATGCCCAAGAGGTGTCGCAATTGTAGATGTCGTTAAAATTATAAGAAACATGCAGTCCAAAGCAGGAAAAATGGCACAGGCACACAAAATGACCGGAGTATTTGTATTAAAAACCGGACACGGTGTACCTATAAACGATGCTACAATGGCACTAAGAAAAAGAGTTGGATTAAACGAATTACCACCAACCACACACGAATACCCAGAAGCATTAGAAGAAGTAAGAACAATACTCAAGAAAACTGGATTTGACAGTTTAATAGGATACAACTGGGAAACAGGAGAAATAGAATAAATTTTTTGGAGTGATTATAATGGCTGATTTCGCATATTTCTTAGGATGTATAATGAACAACAGATACCCTGGAATCGAAAAAGCATCAAGAGTGATGTTTGAAAAGTTCGGTATAACATTAAACGATATGGAAGGAGCTTCATGCTGTCCTGCACCAGGTGTATTTGGATCATTCGATAAAACTAGCTGGCTCTCAATAGCTGCAAGAAACATAACCATAGCTGAAGATATGGGAATGGACATAATGACCGAATGTAACGGATGTTTCGGTACATTATTTGAAACTAATCACGAACTTGCTCACGATGAAGCAGCAAAAGAAAAAGTTAATGAAATTCTCTCTGAAGTTGGAAGAGAATACAAAGGTGACATCAAAGTAAGACACTTTGCAGAAGTATTATACAACGATGTAGGCCTCGACCAAATAGCAGCTGCTGTTACAAGCCCATTAGACGGACTTAACGTTGCTGTACACTATGGATGCCACTTCTTAAGGCCAACAGCAGATATTGAAATAGACAACGCTGAGAAACCAACAATTTTAGATGAAATTGTAGAAGCAACCGGTGCAAAATCTGTAGACTACAGAGACAAAATGCAGTGCTGCGGTGCTGGTGGTGGAGTACGTTCAAGAGACTTAGATGTAGCTTTAGACTACACTAAAGACAAATTAACCAACATGGAAGCTGCTGGTGCAGACGCTATCGTAAACGTATGCCCATTCTGTCACTTACAGTTTGACGTAGGTCAGACCGAAATTAAAAAGAAAACCGGTGACGAATTCAACATACCTGTTTTCCACTTAGCTCAGTTTTTAGGTCTTGCAATGGGATTCAATCCTGAAGACTTAACTGTTGACGTTCACCAAATAGCTGTGGACTCTGCACTTGAACAAATAGCAAAATTAGACGAAATAACCGGCGGAGAATAAACACTCCCTTATTTCTTTATTTTTAAAGGTACTTTTTTAGTAATATATTTCTATTTCTGCGTATAATTTTAAATATTTATTCTATAGCTAGTTTAAGCTTTTAAATAGATTAAATGATATTTAATAATTTAGATAGATGTCTATTCCTTATTTTATCAAAATACTAAACTTAATATATAAACTTTTAAATATTTTGAGGCTTATATTTTAACTTGAATTTGAATTTGATTAGTTTGAAACTTAAATTATTCGAGGTGTTTTTTTGTTTATTGCTACACTGGTTGGAATATTTAAATTTGATGAATTACCACAAGAATATGGGCCATATGTAAGATATAAAGCTTCCCTTGAAAAGAAAGACATTGATGAAAAGGAAAAGATCGCCATTTTAAACATAAGCGGTACAGAAAGTTATCATGTTTTATTCTTAGATTCATATAAAAGTACAGCTGAAATAGACGAAGAACTAAAAGCAGCTGATGCAAAACTTAATTACAACACTAAAAAAATACTGGAAGGACACTTATGACTGAACTGCCTATGGAACAAACATGGTTAGTTCTTGTTGAACTTTTAACTGACCTTCGAAAACGCGGAATCAAAATTCCAGATGAAGTACCTAAAACTGTTAGATTAGCAAAAACTACCATAAATTTTTATAAAGCAGACCCTACTAACCCAGACATGATGAACGAAATAAAAAGAATAAATGATTTTCTAAATTCAATTCAGGATACTCTTCTTGATCTTGCTGAGGAAGTAGGTAAAGATTACAAAGATGAATGGCTTAATAAACTTATGAGGGCTTCAAGAGGGGAAAGAGTAGTTGAAAAAGAGGAAAATGCACCTAAATTTGCTGTTGGAGTTCCTTCCGGATTTTCAATGGTAAAAGTTACCTTCCAGGAGCCTTTATCAGAGGAAAGATTAAATGATATTGCTGAAGAATATGGAGTTATAATAGAATTTGAAGAAGATGACGTGGTTGCAATTTATGGAGATCAAGACAACGTTAAAGCAAGTTTAAAAGAAATAGCTTCATTTTTCCAGAAATAAAATAAATTTAATTTTTTATATTTCAGGGAGTTACAACATGAAAATTCTTGTTATGGGCGATATACACGGACAGTGCCATAAAATCTTTAATTATCTTCAAAAAAATGCTGTGGATCTAATAATTTTAACTGGGGATATAACACATTTCGGGCCACCCAAATTATGTGGAGACATATTAAATGAAATATGCGCATTTAATGTTCCCACATTTGCGATACCTGGTAACTGCGACCCATCAGGGGTTTATGGGGAAATTGAAAACTCAAGTGCAATTAATATACATAACAGATCAATTATTATTAAAAATATAGGTATTTGCGGGTTTGGCGGCTCAAATCCAACTCCATTTGACACGCCCCTTGAATTTGAAGAGATGGAAATATATGATGAACTTAAAAAGCTGATGAAACAAATTGAAAATCAGGAAATAAGAATACTGGTGACTCATGCACCGCCCTACAACACAAAAACTGATTTAATACCTTCTGGAGACCATGTAGGAAGCAAAAGTGTTCGAAAGATAATAGAAGAGTTTCAACCTTCCATCAACTTGTGTGGACATATACATGAAGCGGTAGCCATCGATAAAATAGGGAATACTATTATATTCAATCCAGGAGAAGCATCTCATGGTTTTGCAGGCATAATAGACATAAATGAAGATGAAAGAGAAATAAAAATATCCCCCCAACTCATAAATCTTTAAGAATGCTTTATTAAAATTATAGAAAGGAATTATATTCATAACCCTAAAATAAAATAGTATAATTATTTATGTCAATAATCTTAAGAAATAGACATGTAATCAACTTTGATGGTTAACAGCATATAATATATGGATCTAAACCATTTTAATGAAATTTAAAGTATTTAATTAATTGATATTTATTCTATTTGAGGTGAAAAATTGAGGATGATAATGGTAGAAGGAGAAGTAAGCGGTAAAAAGTATAGAGAGCCTTTTTCTAAAGGAGTCTTAGCACGATCTTTAACTCGAGCAGAGATGGATCCAAATAAGGCATATACATTCGCATCTCAAATAGAGGCACATTTAAGAAAAGAAGGAATAAAAGTTATAAGTCTAGATGACCTTGTAGGAATAGTCCGTGCAAGATTAAAAGAAGAAAATGAAGAAGTAGCTGAAAAATATGGACTATGGAAACGGATTCGTACATGTAAAGAGCCCCTTATTATATTAATAGGTGGAGCTTCAGGAGTTGGTACATCTTCAATTGCGTTTGAAGTTGCTAACAGGCTTGGAATAAGAAACATGACAAGCACCGATATCATAAGAGAAGTTATGCGTAAGATGGTATCAAAAGAACTGTTACCAACTTTATTTGAATCCAGTTACACTGCTTATAAATCTTTAAGAATTCCACCATCCCCGGAACTGGATGAAGTAATTATTGGATTTAGAGACCATGTCGATACCGTAAGTGTAGGTGTTGAAGCTGTAATTGAAAGAGCACTGAAAGAAGGAGTAAGTATAGTCATTGAAGGCGTTCATATCGTTCCAGGATTTATAAACGAAGAACTTGTGAGTAAACATAATGTTGCCATGTTTGTTTTAACCTTGCAGGATGAAGAAGTTCATAAAGGAAGATTCTACTCAAGGTGCAGGCAGCTATGGGCTCGAAGGCCCTTAAAGAGGTATATGAACTACTTTGGAGCAATACGAAAGACACATAAATACTTTGAAAATCAGGCCCAGAAGTATGATATACCCGTTATTGAAAATATTGACGTTACAACCACGATTGATTGTATAATAGAAACTATTACAAAAACATATGGACGTGAAGAAGATGTTAGAGAAACAAAAAGTTAAAGAAGTGATGACAGAGGATGTTATAACAGTTTCCCCCAATGAAGACGTTGTTTTCGCTTTTGAAAAGTTAATGAAATATAAGGTAAGTTCTCTTCCTGTTGTTGATGAAGATGGAATACTTTTAGGTATCGTGACAGCAACAGATCTTGGACATAACCTGATTCTTGATAAATATGAACTTGGAACAACCGTCGACAAAGTCATGGTAAAAGATGTAATCTGTATAGGCTCGCAAGATAACCTGAAAACTGCAGTTAAAAAAATGAATAAATATGGTGCTGGTGGCGGAATTGTAAATCAGCTGATTGTAGTGGATGACCATAAAATAAGAGGTATAATCTCAGATGGAGATATAATAAAAGCATTAAGAGCACTTTAATTATCAGATATTCATTACAATTAATATCAAAAATAGTCATCTAAAGCAAGTTATATTATTTTTAGATCAGATAGCCATACAAGTTACACTATGAAAACTGTTGTTTTTCATAAAATTTTTAATATTGAAAGAGTATTGGGAAATTAAATGCCCAAATACTGTAAAATTCTTTTTAAGTTATTATAAAAAGGAAGATATAACAAAAAATAGCGTTCCAGATATAACTGCACATATCGGAAATGTAAGAGCCCATGAAGATACAATTTGTTTTACAACATCACCACCAATATCTCTAGTTTTCCTCGCAAGCCCCACCCCAATTACAGACCCTACAAGTGTTTGAGTTGGAGATATAGGCATTCCTAAAAATGTGAAAAGTAAGATAACAGAAGCAGCTGCTATTTGAGCTGAAACACCTCTTGTTGGAACCAAATTAGTTATTCTTTTTCCAACTGTACCTGTAATTCTATTTCCGGCAACTAAAATTCCAGAAACAATTCCAATAGCACCTAATACTCTTATATCACTACTTGCAGCACTTCCAGCTACTGCAATCATTATACCTGTTGCAGCTGCAATATCTATAGCACCCACCCCCATAGCAGCGAAACAGGAACTCACAATCTGCAAATAAGAGAATACTTTTTCTAATCTGCCCCTTACAGCCATACTGGTTGTTTTCTCAAGAAGTGAAACTCTTAAAAGATAGTAAAACACAAAACCAACTGTAAGGCCCAAAAGTGGAGATGAAATCCAGCTTAATGCGATATTAAAAAGTGAATTCCATTGGATATGAGTTATACCTGCATAAACAATCCCATATCCAAAAATAGCCCCAACCATTGCATGGCTCCCTGAAACAGGAGTTCTCCTAAAAATAGAAATACTAACCCATATTCCTGCAGACAAGGTGGCTATTACAGCCCCTATAGGAGTTATAAATGATGATGCAACTATACCCCCAGATATAGTTTTAATGACATTACCACTTAAAAATACGGCCCCAATAAACATGAACACAGCCCCCACTATAAGGGCTTGCCTCATCTTAACAACACCACTCCCTACTGCAGTTCCCATGGAGTTACCAATATCATTGGCCCCAATATTAGCCGCCAGATAAATACCTGCAGCAACACCAAGTATAATAAGGTAATCTAAGATTTTACCCACTTTCCTGTGTAAATTTTGGCATGATACTAATTTGTCATTTAAAGAATTTATAAATTCTCCAATCATGATTAATCTAGGGATTTAATGTAATTGCTTAAATCAAAAAAATAGGATGTTTAAAAAAGTAATTATTAATTGACCTCAATTTTGCCAATAAACTCAAAATTATTATAAATAAAGCCCCATCTGTAATAAAATAGCCATGCTGTTAATCGTAAGGTTAAAATAGTATTAGACCTAAAGTTAATATGGGCTAGACTGGAGAGTTAGGGGTCCTCTGTAAGCGCAAATCCCCTATACGGCGCGGTCGAAGTTCAAGAAGCGGCAAGCTGAATGGACATTGGCCCAGAATCTCAACGTAGAAACCTCGTCCCGCAGGATCAGTGGTGGTAGGATTTCAGCCGTAGGGCTGAAGTTAACTGTCTTAACTGTGGGAACGGGTCAGGTCTGGAAAGAAGCAGCTCTACTGCAGACAGCTGATGCTTGTGGAGCAACGGGGCGGAGTTGGGGTTTTGGATCACCATTGTTCAGGAGGTTTGTCCACTCTTGAACGGGCCCATTCAAATTAACCCAAAAGATGTACAAAATAATAAAAACAGACAAGTTTTAAATAGGATAAAACCAAAACTATTATAAACTATTAAAGACAATCATCTTTTTTACTGGATAACTATTTTTATCATGTGTCGGGGTGGCCCAGCCTGGTACGGCGTGGGACTGCTAATCCCATGATCCTTAGGATCACGCGGGTTCAAATCCCGTCCCCGACGCTCACATTCAACCACTCCAAAATCTATGATTTTTGACAGTTTTTTCACTGTGATAAAAAAATCTATTTTTATAACATCTTTCTAAAAAACTAAATTCTATCTAATTTTTAAAAAATTTAAAATAATTGAAATTTCTTTATTATCCCAATAAAATCAGACTAAGGGTTAATTTCTTATAAATCTTGATCTAAAACCATTTGAACAAACTCAACAGGCATGGAAGACTTTTCACTTATTTCTTCTAAAGATAACCCGCAAGCAGCGAATCTTTTAACTACAAATTCTAAAGGTTCACCAACTTCAATGATATAATTATCAGGGTCATAAAACCTCATCACCCTCTGTCCCCAAGGTTGTTCCCTTATTTTATGCACAAATTCTGTATTTAATGATTCTAATTTTGATTCTAGCTCTTCAATTTCATTTAACTCAAAATAAAGTTCCATAAAATCTTTTGAAACACTTTTAGATAATGATTTACCTGTTAAATTCTGAAAATGTTCCATGTCATGAATAGCAAAACCGCCTTTAAAAGCTACATTTTCACCCAAATCAAGTTCTATTTCCTGTTTTAAAACATTTTCATAAAATTCTTTTGATTTTTCAATGTTTTTAACCGTAATAAGCGGACAAACATATCTGATCTCCATTTTATTTCCTCCTTGCACCATTATTATTTACAGCACCTAAAAATATGTTAAACAACATACCAATCAATCAATATTTAAATATTACACCTAAATATCATATTAATTTAAATAGGGGGTAACATCTGTGGAAATGATTTATATTTTCTTGATGGTGACATTAATTGGCGCTGTTTTACATTTATTTTTAAGTAAAACAAGAACAAAAAATAGAATATTTGAAGTGTTTTTATTATGGTTTTTAGTTGTAATGGTTGGAATTGGCTCAATATGGGCATTTATGGGACATGTATTTTTTGCAGATATGATTGCAGCAGCCATAGGCTGGCCTGCTGGAAGTCCGTTCCAGTTTGAAGTTGGAATCGCTAATTTATCCTACGGAATTCTTGGTCTTTTATGCTGGAAATTCAGGGATAATTTCTGGACAGCTGCAGTAATAGCAATATCTACATTCTATCTTGGAGATGCCTACGGGCACATCGCTAATATTATACAAACAGGAAATATGGCAGCAGGAAACGCAGGATATGCATTATATGCAGATATTTTAGTACCTATCGTATTGATATGTCTTTTAATTGCATACAAAGCTACTTTTAAAAAGCAAAATGAATTAATAGAACAAGAAGATGATTGTTTACCAAAAAGCACTTAAAAATGTAAAAAATAATTATTTCTTCTTTTTTATCTTTATTAAAAAACACCTGACTCTATCTTCAACTTTCCATCCATGATAAGTTTTGATATATCTTTGGCAGATTCGATCTTTCTAAAATATAGACTGTATCCACAAAATTATTCAACTGTTGGATTATTTAACTGCTTGGGAGTTGAATGCATATGATAAATACTCCTATCTACAGTTAAAGTACTGGCAAGTTTTTTGTTCTAAACTGTTTGCCATCATAAAGAAATTTTTTTAATCCATCCACTTTGTAACTTCATCTACTGCTGGCCTTGAAGTCTTAGGAGGAATTTCTTTAGGATAACCTACAGCACAGCCGTTAAGCCCAAACTCACCAGGATTAATCCCCAGAATTTCACAAAAATCTTCGTCTTCACCCATTTGAGTTGTAGCAGATACAATATGGAATCCAATATCTAATGATGTTGCCTTAAGCCACATATTCTGAAGACAATGTGCAAGTGACTGCTGTTCAACTGGAGGAAAACCCTTTTTTTCAGCTACAACAATATAATAAGGGGCCGTTCCTATTCCAAGGACACCTTTATTAGCGAACAATTCTAATCTTTTAGAAAAAGACTTTCCTTTTTCTTTTAAATAAGGATTCTTTTCCATCTGAGCTTTTAATTGTTCAGACATGAGTTTTGCTTTGTTTTTTGCAATTTCTGCAATTTCTTTCATTTTTTCGCTGTTTTTAGGAATAACTATGAATTTTCTAAAATACTCGCTTTCATTAACAGCCTGTGCAGCATAAGGTGCAAATAGACCCGCTTTGATTATATCCTCAATAGATTCTTTAGGGGGCATTTCATCCTTAAAAAATCGGACAGATCTTCTTGTTTCTATGATATTATCAAAAGTATCACTACATTCTTTGCTTATTTTTAAATCATTCATTTTATCATTCTCCATGGTTTAACTTTAAAATGTGCATTAAATTTTTTATAAAATCTTCATCATAAGCTTTATTTTCAAAAAACTTCTCATCAACAGTCTTAACAACATTTAATGCTTTTTCAAATCTTTGAATACCTTTTTCAGTAAGTGATACGCATTTCGCCCGCGTGTCAGTCTCACACTCCTCTCTTAAGATAAGATCTTTTTTTTCAAGAGTTCTTATAACTTTAGAAGTCATCATAATATTTGTATTTGCATACTTAGCTAATCGCACCTGCGTAATTGGTTTTTCATACCTTTCAAGCCAGGCTATTCCCGCCAGTAAAGCAAATTGTACGTGTGTCAGGTCCAGGTCTTTTAGAGCAGAGTTCATCTTTCGCTGCCATAAATTTGTAATCTGCCATAAAAGGAATCCTGCACTTTCTTCTGGCGTCTCAAACCAAAATTTCGCATATTCCTCATTCTTCATATTATCTTCTTTCGAGTACATTTAATAAATAGAATTTAAGCAACATCTTTATTGATGGTATTTTTATAACCATATATATTATAATCGTGGTTATTATATAAAAATCTTTCAGCCTTTAAAATTAAAATATATTTTTAAAGCATTAATCAGAATATTTCTTCGTTCATGTCTATGAGTTATATTTTATGTTAAATTGTAGTTTTAATTGATTATATGGGATTTATCTTAAAAAATGCAATTTACTTAACCATTAATCACATGAAAATGAAGCGATGTTATTTACACAACATTCTGGGCATGAGCGAATTTCTTTAAAAATCGTTCTGCTTTTACCTTAGTAGCATTTCTCGGACTGTCAAGCTGTCTTTTAACCATAGAAATCACTTCTTCTTCTTTATCCTGAATTTCATCAAAGTATTTATCAAATGATAGAATAGCTTTACCTAAAAGTATACTCCGACACTCCTGATCTCTTGGAATATTTTCAAGTTTCAAGAGGTTATCTGTAATTTTTTTTTGAAATTCAGGCTTAGCTCTTGCTATTTTCCAACTGTTGTCAACAACGTGTCCAGCAGTGATCATTGATTCATCTGATAAAAACCCATAGAACTTTTCAAAAATATCTCCCATCTTTTCCTGTGAATCTACAGCACTTAAATTGGCCAGAATATCCATAGCATTCCACATGATAACTTTATTACCATTATCCAGTAATTCTATAAAAAAATCAGCGTGGGGATATAAAATTTCTGGATTTTCCCCACTTACTATGTTCAAAACCTTTATGGATCTAAATTTTATCCGTGCAACATCTGAAAAAATCAAATTTAAAAGGATAGAAATTAATTGAGGATTATTTACAGCTTTTTCTGCTATGTCTTTGGAATGGTCTTCTTTTTGGTTAAGTTCATCTGCAATATCTTCCACAGTTTTCAGCCCCCGTTAATCCATATCCTTTTTAAAATGTTGTCATTATCCGGTTTTAATTCATGAGTTCATTAATGGCATTTCCAAGCCTTTTTATACCTTTTTCAATTTGTTCATCATTTGAATTAGAGAAATTAAGCCTTAATGAATTTATTCCACTCCCGTCGACATAAAATGCCTGTCCTGGAACAAATGCTACATTTTCATTTATTGCCAGTTCAAATAAGTCCATTGAGGACAGACCTTCCGGAAGAGTAACCCATAAAAACATTCCCCCCTCTGGTTTTGTATATTCTACATTTTCCGGTAAGTATTTCTCTATCATGGAAACCATAGTGTTTCTTTGATTTCTGTACATGCCTTTTATCTTTTCTATATGTTCATCAATATCATTGTCAATTAAATACTGATAAACGGCTCTTTGAGTAAAGTAATTTGAATGCAAGTCCAACGCCTGTTTTGCAATAATGATTTTTTCCATTATTTCTTCGTTTGCAACTATCCAACCAAGCCTCATTCCAGGAGATACTATTTTGGAAAAAGAACCAAAAAGTACAGAATCTTCAAGATAAACCTTAACAGGAGGTATATCTTCACCTAAAAATCTTATTTCACCATAAGGGTTGTCTTCTACAAAGACAATATCTTCATTTTTAAGAATTTCAGCTAATTTTTGCCTTTTTTCCTTTGAATATGTTATTCCAGTTGGGTTCTGGAAGTTTGTAATTGAATAGAACATTTTTATTTTATTTTCGTCCAGTATCCTTTGGAGCGAATCTATATCTACACCGTCTTCAAGCAAAGGAACAGATAAAAATTGGGGTTCAAATAATCCAAATGACTGTATTGCGGCAAGATAAGTTGGATTTTCAAGGAGAACTTTATCCCCTTTATTTAAAAAAACCTTACTGACAAGGTCTATCCCCTGCTGTGAACCATTCGTAATTAATATTTCATCAGCACTGACTTTTAGACCTTTTTTTGAATATCTTTCTGCAATGTACTCACGTAAGGGTAAATATCCTTCAGTTGTACTGTATTGAAGAATTTCATCCCCATTTTGAGACAGAATTTTGGATACTGCGTCATTTATTTCATTTACAGGGAAAGATTTAGGATTTGGCAAACCCCCTGCAAATGAAATGATGTTTTTATCTTCTGTAACCTTTAATATTTCCCGGATAAATGATTTATGTACACTTTTCATTCTTTCTGCAAATAAATTACTCATATAATTCAACTTCCTTATCTAGAATGTTTTGTAATTCTTTAAGATTATATATTCACTTATTTAATTTTAAGCAATGGACCTAATAACATAATTGCCACAAATGGCTATGTCCCATTTTAATCCAGATACCCAAATTATTTCTTTAATTTTAATTAAAAGGCTTTTTATTCAATGATATCTGCAAATTACAGGTTAAAAGATATTATGAATTTAATGTTTATTTTATTTTTAAGTTATACTTATTTAAATGACCAGATAAAAGAAATAAAAATAATATAATACCGCTTCAGAAACATTATAAAATTATAGACCGATTTAACTCAGTGCAATGTTTCCAAAGCGTCCGATCTCACTAAAACAGAAATCTAAAGAGCAGGGATAGCCCTACTCCCATATCAAATGCCCTTAATTTTCGTCTTCTTCTTCAGCAAATCTCTTTTTAAGGAGTTCTACTGCCTGATCGCGCATTATGAATTTTTGTATTTTACCACTTGCAGTAAGTGGGAATTCATCAACGAAAAAAACATGTTTTGGGACTTTATAGCGTGCTATTCTTTCTAGGCCGAAATCTCTAACATCTTCTTCACTGATATCAGCTTCTTCCTCCAGAATCATAAATGCCCCTACAATTTCACCGTATTTATCATCTGGAATTCCTATAACCTGCACATCTTTAATTCCAGGCATTGTATAATAAAATTCTTCAATTTCACGAGGATAAATGTTTTCTCCACCGCGGATTATCATATCTTTTATCCTTCCAACGACTGTATAATAACCGTTTTCATCGTAGGTTACTAAATCTCCACTGTGTAGCCATCCATCTTCATCAATGGCTTCTGCAGTTTTGTCAGGCATTTTGTAGTAACCTTTCATGACATTGTAGCCCCTACTGCAAATTTCACCCACTTCTCCAGGTCCAACAGTTTCACCAGTTTCAGGATCAACAACTTTAATCTCACAATTGGGTAATTTTCTCCCAACAGTTTCAACCCTGAGTTCAAGAGGGTCATCAACGCTTGTCTGAGTGAATCCCGGTGATCCTTCAGTTAGGCCGTAAACACTGGTTATTTCTGTCATGTTCATGTCGTTGACTACTTTCTTCATGGCCTCTATTGGACATGTTGAACCCGCCATTATTCCAGTTCTAAGTGAGGATAAATCAAACATTTCAAACATTGGGTGCGAATACTCGGCAATAAACATTGTTGGAACACCATAAAGCGCAGTACACTTCTCTTTTTGGACTGCTGCAAGAACCATAAGAGGATCGAACTGTTCAAGCATTACTAAAGTCCCGCCATGAGTATACATGGCCATAAGCCCTAGAGTAACTCCAAAACAATGGAACATTGGTACAGTGAGACATAACCTATCATCTTCAGTGTATTTCAGGTTTTCACCAATATAATACCCATTATTAATGATATTTTTGTGTGTAAGCATTACTCCCTTTGGGAAACCAGTTGTTCCAGAGGTATACTGCATGCATACCACATCATCACTGCCAAAAGTTTTTTTAGCCTCTAAAAGCTTGCTGTCGTCGGTATGTTTACCCAGCAGCAGTAGTTCATGTGTATTATAAAGCCCACGATGCTTTTCCTGACCTATGAAGATTACACTTTTAAGACAAGGGTATTCCTTACTTTCTAAGTTACCTCTTTTACTTGTCTTAAGTTCAGGAACAAGTTCATATAATACCTTTAAATAATTGACATCCCTGAATCCATCTGTTATTGCAAGAGCTTTCATATCAGATTGTTTTAACACATAATCCAGTTCATGACTTTTATATGCAGTATTTACTGTTACAAGAACTGCCCCTATTTTTCCACATGCAAATAAGAATGTAATCCAATCTGGAACATTTAATGCCCAGATCCCCACATTGTCGCCTTTAGTAACTCCAATTGAAAGCAAACCTTTTGCAAGCTTATTTACTCGTTCATCAAATTGTTTGTAAGTAAAACGAAGATCCCTATCTGGATAAACCATAAATTCCCTGTCTGGATCTTTTTCTGCCTGTTTTTCAAAGAAATCTCCAATCGTATCTTCTGTAAAAAGCATATTTTGGCTCCTTTATGCATTCTAAATTTTTATTTGCAATTTTTGTCTTCTAATATTAAATGCTCATGTAATTGGGCTTTTATTGCATCAGGAATAGGTACACTTTTTTGATTTAAGAAATCAAAATGTACAAGAACAGCTTTTCCCTTTGCTTTGAGCTCTCCATCCTGCCATGCCTCATGACCTATTGTAAATGAGCTGTTTCCAATATGAGTTATATAACTCCTAATTTCAACATCAATTCCATAGTACATTTGACCGATGTAATCAAATTCAGTTCTAACTAATATTAATTTCCATTTCTCATAACTCAAGTCAAGATCTGGTGTAAACATTCTAAATATTGGATTTCTTCCGACTTCAAACCACTCTACAAGTGCAGTATTGTTAATATGCCGAAGTCCATCAGCATCTCCGAATCGCGGTGTAACTTTCTCTGTAAACATTTAAATCACTTTTAGATTTGTATTAACTGTTAAATTTGTTTTAAAATGGCGTATATACAACTGCAAGGATTTTTGAATCCTTATCACCGTAAGCATGTAAATCATGAGGTACAATTGAATCATAATAAATACTGTCCCCTTTAGAAAGCAGATATTTTTCCTGACCGTATAATATTTCAATTTGCCCTTCCATAACATAAATGAACTCTTCACCTTCATGTGAAGCCAGTTTATACTCTTCTGTCTCATGGAGATGAACATCAATAATAAAAGGCTCCATATGCCTGTCTGTTTTACCAGAAGCCAGAGCATAAAAATCAAGAGCACTTGTATCAGGATGATCTTCTTTACCTGAAAAATGGATCACCTGTTCTGATTTGCCTGATTTTACCATTACTGGCCCTATTTGAGGCGCATCATCAAGAAAAGTACCTAAACGGACATCCAACACTTTTGCAATCCTTATAAGTGGTGTGAGTGATGGGATCAAATCTCCACTTTCAATACTTTCTATAACCTTCCTGCTGCACTGACTTTTTTCTGCCAGTTGTTCAACAGTCATTTCATGGTTTTCTCTTATCTGCTGGATTTTAGTTCCGAGTTGATTTTCCTCTGACATTTAATTATCTCCTATTTTATAGATTATTTCATAAATACGAACTTAATTTGCAGTTAATTTCACATAGTAGTTATTATTTTCTTTATAAATTATTTTAAATATATTTTAAACTCTAATGAATAATCAAATATTTAGGCCATCAATTTAATTGGAATTATATTGTTCTAAATATTATTAAATGTAATTATTAATTATTTAGAATTCAGATGATTAATAAGTTACATCATTTGCTGTAATTGTCAGAAATTCATAATTAAATTTCAATAGTTTCTAATCTGTTCATAGCTTCCTCTAAATTTTCATATGAAGAAGCATAAGACAATCTAAAATGATTTTCTCCACATTTACCAAAACTACTGCCATTAACGATTATTACTCCCTTTTCTACAGCTTTATTTACAAATTTCTGGGAGTTTTGGACCCTTGGAAATACATAAAACGCCCCTTTAGGTGCTTTGATTCCGATTCCTATTTCATTCAACCTCTTAACTACCAGGTCTCTTCTTCGTTTAAATTCAGCTACCATTTCACCGACACATTCCTGTGGTCCAGTTAATGCTTCAAGACCTGCTATTTGAGATAAAGAGCTGGCACATGCCACATTATACTGATGAACCTTCAGCAATTCTTCAGCGATCTCTGGTTTTGCAGTCATATATCCTATTCTAAACCCAGTCATCGCATAGGTTTTAGAAAATGCATTTATGGTTATTGCGTTTTCAGTATACCTTCCAGGGCTGTAATGTTTTCCATCATAGATTATGTGCTCATATACTTCATCAGATATCAAATATATATCATGATCTTCCGCTATTTCAGCTATGCCCTTAATATCTTCTTTTTGCATGACTGCACCTGTTGGGTTTGAAGGAGAATTCAAAATTAAGGCTTTAGTTTTATCTGTTATTTTATCAAGGACATCTTCAGGAGTCATTCTAAATTCATTTTCTTCTTTGAGACTTACTGGAACCATTTTACCTTCAGCAAGCTTTACAAATGCATCATATGAAAGAAATCCTGGATCCGGGATTAAAACTTCATCTCCCCTATTTACCAATGCTTGAAGACTAATATAAAGTGCTTGACTTGCCCCAACCGTTACAAGTATGGACTCTGGATCTACATCAAGTTTATTTTCCTCTTTAAATTTACAGGATATAGCTTCTCTAAGTTCTATAATCCCTTTATTTGCTGTATAATGGGTGAATCCATCATCTAAAGCTTTTTTTACAGCTTCCCTGATATGTAATGGCGTATCAAAATCGGGTTCTCCAAGGCTTAAATTAATAGCATCTTCTGCAGTGATATCAAACATTTTTCTTATTTCTGAAAGCTGTATTGACTCGCATCTTCTGGTTGGTTGAAACATTCTAATCATACCTATCTAATCATTGAAATCAATTGTTAACTATATTAAAAAATCGATTATATTATACATTAATCTTTCATATCTTAAAAATTAATCATCTATTTTTACTTTTATTAATATATAAAAAAAGCATGCCCACAAAAATGTTGAGCCTTTTTGATGTTGTAAACCTCGTGGTTGGAACCATTGTCGGTGCAGACATATATATCGCAGCAGCTTTTGGAGCTGGACTTTTAGGACCCGCATCACTCGCTGCATGGTTTTTAGCAGGGATAATGGCCATTGTAATAGCATTGTCTTTTGCAGAATGTTCCTCACTTGTTCCGCGCGCAGGCGGACCTTATGTGTATGCTAAAGATGCTTTTGGAGATTTTACAGGGTTTTTATCAGGATGGTCCCTTATACTCGCAGAATGGAGCGCCATAGCAGTTTTTCCCCTCGCATTTATAGCTTATCTTCAATACTTTTTTCCAGGAATGCCTTTTACAGTACAAACTATTATCAAAATTCTATTTATCATAATATTAACAGGTATAAACTATTTAGGTGTTAAAGAAGCCGGTAGAATTAACGATATTTTAACAATCTTAAAGCTGGCCCCCATTTTTATATTAACACTCATTGGAATTGTTTATTTCATAATAAATCCTTCAGTCTTTGTTTCTAATTTCACCCCATTTCTACCAGTAGGTCTTGGAAACCTGGGAAGTGCTATTGTTTTGATATTTTGGGCATATATCGGATTTGAACTTGTAACTGTACCTTCAGATGAAATATATGATTCAAAAAGGACTATTCCAAAAGCTATTGTACTTGGAATGGGTGTTGTTGCCCTTTTCTATATTATAACAAATTTTGTAATTGTTGGCGTAGTACCATGGCAAGAGCTTTCCCAATCATCTGCACCACTTACATTTGCAGGATATGCACTTATGGGAGGGTTTGGAGCCGTTTTTATCACTGTAGGAGCTCTTCTTTCAATTTCAGGATCTGATGAAGCAGGTATCCTTTCTTCATCAAGGATACCCTATGCAATGGCAGGTGACGGACTTCTACCCAAAGCATTTGCCAGAAAACATCCGAAATATGAAACACCTTACATTGCATTAATAGTTCAAGGTGTAGTTACGGGTGCCGCTGCCATCTTCGGAACCATAAGCAGTTTAATCATATTATCGGTTTTTACCCTTCTTTTCTGTTATATTTTAACATGTATCTCCGTATTTCCCCTAAGGAAAAAATATGATGGAGGTATCAAAATTCCATCTATAATACCCATTTTAGGTGTTATAATATCCATTTATATAATGTCTCAGAGCAATTTCACCCAAATAATAACTGGAGTGGCTTTAATAGCTCTTGGAATTCCAATATACTGGAAGTATTCACCAAAAGAAGAGATTAGATCAGTTATAAAGGAAATAACATCCAGGGAAGCCTTCTTAAAAAGATGGATTCAAGCCCGAGAGGTTTTCTTAGGATACTTATTAAGAAGGCTGGCTTATCTTTTAAGAAGGATACTGGGCTGATAATTCAAGTTTCTAAAACCTGCAAAATCTTTGATTTTGCGGTTCAAAAACATATAGTGTTTTTTCAACCTGCAAAATCTTTGATTTTGCGGTTCAGAAAAAATAAAAATAAATTAAATTATTTTTTTATATTTTAAAAGAGCTATCATTTGATTATACGACTTTGTAACGCTTCCTGATTTTACAGTGCCATGGGGAGACAGTACTTCACATGTAACAGCTGGAATTCCTGCCAAATTAGTAGTATCTTCCAGTGCTCCACGATATTCTACACCTGCCAGATTATCTGCAATCAATGAGGACCCTGTTTTCTTGCAAATGTATTTAGCAATGATATAACTTTGGTATGTAGGATGTTTTGAAGAAAAAACAGCCATTTTACCCGGATCGCCGCCAGGTTTAGTAGAATGAAAATCTCCGAGTACACTAATATTAAGCCGTTTAGCCAGTTTCAATATCTTGCTAGTAGGCGTACCTGCAATATTAGCTACTCTATTCAGGTTTTTGCCTTTCCAGTAGCGGACATCTTTAGCCGTGTTGGATGGGACAACAAATGGCACTATATAAACTGTTCCATTAATTGACCTGCTTTTTAGGTAATTTGCAAGTTTTAAAGCAGCTATTTGGCTTGGCAACTCATTTCCATGAACCCCTGCAACGATCATAACTTTTGGACCGCTCCCATTGCCAACTCTAATTATAGGTGTGCCTTTTTTTGATAAAGTTACTATTTGATGGGTCAATTGAGTTTGAGGAATGTTCTTTTTTATATAATAATTATTTGTAACAGTTCCACCAGTTCCGCTGATAATGACGCTCATCTTAACCATTGATGTCGATTGGGCTGCTTGAACAGACGCGTAACTGGTTAAATTCCCATTTAAATGGTTATTTATTTCAGTTAAGTGTATTCCGCCTGCACCAAGCAGTACTGTAGTACAAATAACTAATAAAACTGTAATTATTTGTTTTTGTTTAATTATAACACATCTCCACATTAATTATCCAGAGGTAGGCTGTTAATAATTATCAGTATCTGTTGATGTATAAATTTTTTTATAAAATGGAACATAATCAACCATTCTTTATTTTAAATCAATTAAAAGTATAAAAAAAAGGATTATGTCTTTAATTTTTGTATAAAATCACTATTAGTAATTCAAAAATTATTTAGAACATGCCCCACAACCATAACATCCAAATGCTTCACACCAAGGAGTTATATTCCCAGCTAATGATTTCATGTATTCTTTCTTTAAAAATTCTGAGCTAACACCCGCATTTATATTTTTCCATGGTAATTCATCTTCAAGACCAAGTTTAAAATCAATATTTGCCCATTCTTTAAACTTCAATTTTCGTTTATAGGTCTTTTCAATCATGTCCCCCATTCCCTCGTCACCTATAGACAGGATATGCTGTATAAAAGCACCTTCCAAATTTTCAACCTTTAAATTGACATTTTGGAGATTTTTGTTTAAATATTCAAATTTAACACTCAGATCATTGAAATCAAAGCTCTCCCATTGAAATGGAGTATGCGGCTTGGGAATAAATGGATTTACACTTATTCTAACTGCATTTTTCTTTTTGCTCATTTTACGTATGCTTTTTATAAATTCAACCATTTCTGCTACATCTTCCATAGTTTCAGTGGGCAGACCAGTTAAAAAATAGAGTTTAACATTCATATTCCTTTTAAATGCTCTTTTTACAACATTGTAAATCGCCTGATCAAGTATGGGTTTATTTAAAACTTTTCGAAGACCCCACGTAGACTCTGGAGCTATTGTTATGGTTTTAAGCCCGCTTCTCTGTAAAATATCCATTAAATTATCAGTGAGTGATTCTATCCTCATAGATGGACTTGTAATTTTAAATCCCATTTCAAGCAGGCCTTCGCAAAGCTCTTCTAGTTTAGAATATCCTGAAACATCTGCCCCTATAAGTGCTATTTTATTAAATCCTGTAGCTTTCTTACCTTTCTCGGCTATTTTAAAAAGCTTTTTAAGAGATGTTTCTCGCCTAGGCCGATAAAGGCATCCTGCCATACAGAATCTGCAGCCCCTTGTACATCCCCGTGACACTCCCAGAAGAAAAGCATCCCCAAATGCAGGTACAAATTTTTTATCATCAGTTTGAGGAACAATTTGTCTTACTGGATGACATGCATTGTCCATATTCTCTACAATGGCCATTTTTACAGGGTTATCCGGTACATAAACACCTTTTATATCTAAGAAAGCATCGATTTCTCTTCTTGGATCATCAAGTTCCATGTAAAGGTCCAATACTTCATCTAAAATGACTTCTGCTTCCCCTATAACGAAAAGATCAATGAATTTACTCATTGGAAGAGGATTTGAACTTGCACACGGACCTCCCGCAATTATAAAAGGATCATCTTTATTTCTATTTTCTTTACGAGCTTCAATTCCCGCATTATCCAGCATTTTAAGTACATTAAAGTAATCCTGCTCGTATTGAAGTGAAAAGCTAATAATATCAAAATCAGCGAGTTTTGTATTTGATTCTAAACTTTCAACATAGGGATAAACTACCCGTTCACAGTAAACATCTTCTCTAGAATTTAGGAAGTCATATATAATATGAAAACCAAGTGAGGACATCGCAGCCTTATATAAATTGGGGTAGCAGGATGCAAATCTTAAGTCCACTTTTCTTGGATTCTTTATTACCACGTTATGTTCCATCAGCATAATTTATAATTTAACTTAAAGCATAATAACAATATCTAACAATCTCAAAAAAATAAAATTTTTTTGATTTAGAAAATTCAAAGCATAAACTTTGGAATTTTTCAACTGAATTTTAGATATTTATCTGGATAAAATAGTTATTTAAGCCAAATATTTAAAAACAAAAGGGTAGAATGAATGAAATATAAAAGAGTAGCCGTAGGAGGCACATTTGATCATTTTCATAAGGGCCACGAGAAATTGCTCAATAAAGCATTTGAGATTGGCCAGTATATATTAGTTGGAGTTACATCTAACGAATTTGGAGGTAGGAAAGGTAATATTGAACCATGTTCCCAAAGAATGTCTGAATTAGAACATTTTTTGCAGAAATTCGGTTCACGATACACGGTAAAAAGGTTGGAAAACCACTACGGCCCAACTGTTCATGACGATCAGATGGATGCAATAGTCGTTAGTAACGAAACAGAACCAGTAGCACATAAAATCAACGAAATACGAGAACAAAAAGGAATTAAACCCCTCAAAATTTTCGTTATTGGTTGGGTACTTGCAGAGGACGGGAAACCAATTTCTTCAACCAGAATAAGAAATGGAGAAATAGACCGGAACGGCAAAGTTCTTAAATAGCATATCTTAAATTTTATACTCTAATTTTAAAGGTGTATAATATGAAAGTTGCAGTCGGATCCAGAAACCCTGTAAAAGTCAACGCTACAAAAAATGTCCTTGATAAAATCTACGGCGAAGTTGATGTTGTATCAATTGATGCGGATTCAGGAGTGCCAGATCAACCCTTTGGTATAGATCAAACCATTCAAGGGGCCATTAATAGGGCGAAAAATGCATATTCTGATGAATTTGACATAAGTGTTGGAATAGAATCAGGATTGATGGAAACACCCAATTCTTTAACGGGTTACATCGATTTACAGTGGTGCGCTGTTTTTGATGGGGAAAAAATAACGCTCGGCGTAAGTTCTGGCTTTGAATATCCTCCAGCGGTCATTGAAGAAGTTTTAAACGGTAAAGAAGTTGGAGACGTTATGGATGAAGTAACCGGCGTAACTAACCTTGGACAAAAAACTGGTGCAGTTAGCTACCTTTCAAAAGGGATGCTTGACAGGACGGAAAATACGGAGCAGTGCGTCTTAACTGCTATGATTCCAAGAATGAATGAAGGTATTTATTTTAAGTAATTTAGTATCAGATCAATTTAAATAACTTTATAATATAAAGTAATTTAATGAACTTAAATCGTATAAAGCATAATTTAGACCTGATTTCAGTTCTAATAATTTATTTTATAATTGGTTTCTTTTTGATCAACTATTATCAGTATAGTCTCAACGCGGACAGCATATCTTATATCACCATTGCTCAAGAGTATTTAAATGGAAATTTTGCAGATGCAGTTAATGGATATTGGAGTCCTCTTTTTTCATGGCTACTAATTCCCTTTTTACCATTTAGTTCAAGCCCTCAATTTAATATTTATTTAGCAAGAGTTCTTTCTTTAATTACAGGAGTTTTAACTATAGTTGGAATAGATTTACTTATTTCACGCTTTGAAATAGATAAAACATCCAAAACTCTGGTGCTTTTCTCATTAATTCCCATCATATTATCTTTTCTATTCGGCCTTATTTCTCCAGATCTGCTGGTAACTACCCTACTCCTCTATTATTTATACGTTATATTTGACCCAGATTATCCAAATAAAAAATATGCAGGCATATCATGCGGAATTCTAGGAGCACTGGCATATTTGAGCAAAAGTTATGCTTTACCTTTGTTTTTAGCCCATTTTTTGTTGTTTAATTTAGTTTACTATTTTAAAAGTACCGATAACAAAAAACAGCACAAAATATTTAAAAACCTCATATTAGGCTTATTGATTTTCTTAATTATAAGTGGAGTCTGGATCGCTTTAATAAGTGATAAATACGAAAAACCAACATTTGGAACTGCAGGAAACTACAATCAGGAATTAGTAGGTCCACAATCCCAGGGACATTTTGTTTATTATGATGGGATTATTGAGCCCCCAAATGAATTCGCAATTAGTGCATGGGAAGATCCTTCTTACTTTAAAATGAAATCATGGAATGCTTTGGAATCCTGGGACAATTTTAAACATCAAATTACATTAATTCTAAATAATATAATTAAAATAATCAGCATATTTGAAGTTGCTTCTCTCTTCTCCATAATAATTTTTATTACAAGCATCATCATGATCTTTAGATTAAGACTCAATAATACATCAAAAAATAAACTAATTTATTTAATAACAACCATACTACTTTATTTAGGAGGATACAGTTTAGTTTTAATTGAACCCCGATATTTATGGCCAGTTAATATTTTATTGTTAATAATGGGCGTGTATTTACTCAATTTACTGTTTGAAATAGGTTATTTAAAAAGTACTATCAAAAATATCCTACTGGCATTTTTAATCCTCTCATTTGTAGTAAATCCAATTAATGCTTTGATTCTAAATTTAGATATAGGCAAAGACAGTTATACTTTAAGTGAAGTATTAAAACACTGCAACGTACAGGGTAATTTAGCATCGAATGATGAATGGAGGGTGTCTGATTATATAGCTTACTATACAAGCAGTAAATATTACGGCCAAACTAAAAATGAAAGTTATAATGATCTTAAGAAAGAATTAAAAGATAATGACATTGATTATTACCTCGTTTGGGGAAATCCAAATGAAAATATTAATTTATCACGTGATTTTAAAGAAGTGACCAATGGAACATTTAACCTTTTGAGGGTTTACTCCATAAACAAGGAATAATTGTAAACAGCAATTTACAGTAAAAATAACAATTAAAACATAACTAAACTTAAGAATGTAAAATAATAGTTTAATCTATGGTTCCAAAAGTCATATTAAATTTAACACAAAACAATAACTTATAAAACTACTAACAGGGTTTATACTATGGGCAGTTTATCTAATTCACATGATATCTTTAAGAAATACTGCAGCTACATTTTACTGGCTACTTTAGTAATAATTGTAAGCTTAATAACTTATTACAGGATAAAAATTCAGATTGATATTGGACCAATATGGGACACCTATGATTTCCTGTCAAATGCACTCTTATTTGCAGGTCAAGGTACAGGTTATTCAGATCTAACCAGACCACCTGTTCTTTCATTTTTGACTTCCATTTTATTTAGATTAGGATACACCTATTCTACATCCATCTTCATTATAGATGGCTTGCTGTTTATTTTTGGAGTTATTGGGCTTTTTTTACTTCTAAAAATACAGTTTAATGATACCCTAAGCTTTTTAGGTAGTTTACTTTATGCAACTTTCCCCATTGTTATTTCATTTGTAGGGGTTGGCCTTTCCGATATCTCCAGCGTTTCATTTACAATATGGGCAATTTATTTCACAATTTTGGCTGTTAAAAGAAATTCAAAGTTTTTTTATCTGTCATTTCCCTTAATGATGTTAGCTTTTTTAACCAGATATCCTTCGGCACTCATAATATTTCCAGCAGCACTCTACATTCTAATAAATATGAAATCCGTTAAAATTAAAGATGCAATAATTGGAATTAGTGCATCTCTTTTATTATTGATTCCTGTTCTCATTTTCTTTTATGAAGTATTCGGAAATCCATTTTATTCATTTCTCAATTTCTTTGGCTCAAGTTCAGGAACTGTTTCAACAGGAACATTCACATATAATTCCAACATTTTTTATTTCATAGAACAACTACCGTCATTTATTGGAGCTCAAGGCGTTACAGTCTTCATTATCACCATACTCTGTTTCATAATGTATGAATTCATGAATTTTAAAAGAAGTAAATCCAAAAAACTATTTAATATACCCCAAATTGATAAAAACACGAAAATAAAGCTAATACTATTTACCATTTTAACACTTGTTTTTCTAGGAACTTTTGGCAGGTTATTCTGGATGGAAAGTGAAGTATTGTTCTTTTTAATGGGTTACATATCATATAATCTGTCAAAAAATTTGAATATAAAAAATATTGATATACATTTGCTTATATTTACATGGTTCATGGCATTTTTCATATTCCACAGCGTTTATGTTATTAAGGATGATAGATATTTTGTTACAATGGCTCCTGCAGTTGTATACTTCTTAATATTTGGCCTAAATACTATTTCAAATAGAATAGAGCTTAAAATTAAAAATATAAATGTAACTTCATATTTATTTTCCATCATTCTGATTTCTATGATTTTTGTATCCCTTACATTTTATTTACCCGGCATTCAAGAAGAAAATAATAATCATAAAATTGTGGATGAAAATATTGGTTTAGCAAGCCAGTGGCTTACAAATTATGACCAGGATTATAAGAACAAGGTAATTTATTCCGATTTATGGCCTTATTCTGGTTGGTATTTAAAAACTAATGTGAAAATAACACCAACGTCTAAGGATGGTCAAAGGTATTACGGTGATATTAAAAACTATACCTTCAGCCAACAGGATTTTAACAACTTTTTAGTGAACAATAACGCATATTACTATTTCTCTATTTTGCACAGGTTAAATTTAACTTCTTATCAACCGATTAAACAATTTGGAAATGTAACTATCTATAAAAAGTTATAATTTTATATGTTTAATAGAATTTAATGAATTTAGGTAGATATTATGAAAATTTGTTTCGTTTCAACGATGTTTCCAAAATATAAAGGAGATTATTATGGCTCTTTTGTTTTCAATGATGCCAGAATGCTTGTAAAAAAGGGATTTGAAGTTCATGTAGTCACTCAACATAACCCCCATATACCTTATGAAGAAATAATGGATGGGATTTATGTCCACAGGTTTAAATGGGTAGAACCGAAAGAATTTAAGGCACTTATCCATTTTAAAGGCTTAAAGGATAAGTTCAGGCTTATAACTTATCTTATTTCACTTTTTTTTAATCTATTTATAATTTGTAGAAGATATAACCTAAATCTTATTCATGCTCATCATGCCATACCAACAGGCCTAATCGGGGTAATAATTGCAAAAATTACCAGAATACCTATATTTATAACAACTCACGGAATGGATATAACAACTCATGGAGTAGAAGAAGGATCACTTAAAAATGTGGCAAATTTTGAAGAACATTTCTTTTTTAAACATTTGCTTTCTTTCTCATTAATTAACTGTGATAAAATCCTCCCTGTTAGTAATGACTTAGAAAAAAGGATAGTATCCCTTGGAGCAAAAGAAAAGAAAATAACTGTTTTAAGAAATGCAGCAGATATTGACAGATTTAAACCAGCACAAAATATAAAAATTCGTAATAAATACCAGATCAAAAAGGAAGACGTGCTCATCCTATATGTAGGACATCTTGAAGATTTTAAGGGCCTTTTCGAATTGATTCATGCATTTAATAATATAAAAAGAGAAAACAAAAGCGCAAAACTTATGTTAATAGGTGAAGGGTCTCAAAAACATAAAGCTATAAAAGAAATCTCACTATTATCAGAAAAATCTGTGATATTTACAGGAAAGATACCTCCCACAGATATTCATGAATATTATCAAGCGGCAGACATATTTGTACTCCCATCCCATACTGATGCGGGAGGTCCTCCAGTAGTGTTTATAGAAGCAATGGCTTGTGGCCTTCCAGTTATTGGTACTAACGTGGGAGGAATTCCTGAAGGGATTGAAAATGGAGTAAATGGATTTATTGTACCTCCAAAAAATGTTGATGAATTAGCTAAAAAGTTAGAGATTCTTGTAAAAAATGAAAACTTAAGAAAAGAATTCGGAAGCAATTCTTTAAAAAAAATAAATGGAAATTCAATGACATTAGAAAAAAAAGCAGAAAAGCTAATCAAATTATACAAAAATCAAATTAAAAATCATTCAGAATAGTTCTTATACCATTAAATAGTCCTTTGTAATAAGCCATGAACAATTCTGTTTTTCTATAATAAATACTCAAAAATAGAGGAAGTACCAATGCACCTACTGCTTGATACATTATGAAAAATACAAAATTGGTCTTATTTGCCCATCTTTTCATAAGTAACCATCTATTTCTAGTTATGTAATATAAACCAACTTTCCCTTTTATTCCTCCACCAGATTTAGATATTTTATGCCAGATTTTCCCTTTTGGAGCAAAAACACTTTTATAACCTATCTTAGATGCATCAAGTGTCCAGTCTATCTCCTCAAAATATAAAAAGAATTTTTTATCAATTAATCCTATTTTATCAATTACTTCTCTTTTTATAAGAAATGCACACCCACTGGCATATTCCATTTCAGCAATTTTATTGTATTGTCCATTGTCTATTTCATTATAACCTATATTAAGACCTCTACAGAATTTCCATGAGATTTTACCCCTTGCAAACCAGATTCTGTTTGGTTCATCATAATAATAGATTTTTGGTCCAGTAATGCCTATTTTATCATCACTTTCAGAAACTTTTAACATTTCAATTAAAAAATTTTTGTCAACCACAGTATCATTATTTAAAAGCAAAATATAATCGGGATCCAGATTTTCCAATGCATATCTAATTCCAATATTATTTCCTTCAGCAAATCCTAAGTTTTCATCATTTTTAATAAGATTAAGTTTCCTTGATGAAGATAAATCAATTTTATTTCTAGTATTAATATCAACATTAGGCTCTAAAACAAGTATAGGCTTGTTAGAGTTATCATATTCAAAAAAGGGTGATTCTATCTTTAGTTCACCATTGCAATATTCCTTAATTTTATTTAAGGAATCATTAGTAGAAGCATTATCTACAACAATAACATCATAATTATGATAATTATTTTGATATATAGATTCTAAGCATTCAATAGTATCTTGCCATCCATTCCAGTTGAGTATCACTATTGATACTTTAGGATTCATGTTTAAACTTCCTTTTAAAAACCATACGCGTTTTTCTTGCATTTAGTTTATTTAAAAACATTTGCAGGATTAATATAAATGTATACTTCTGTAAAAACAAAGGATATTTAGTATTCCAATTACCACATGTAGTATAAATCTGTTTCAAGTATGAATGTTTTTTAAGTACCTTATTAAGCGTGCAAAAATAATTTTTTGATATTGCTCCTGTGCTTTTATGATACACAGCCAAAGGCATTACATAACTCTTCAAACCTTTCGATTTAATATTTAAACAATATTCAACCACATATAAGTCCCATTTTGGGCAGGTAATCTCATCAAATTTAAATTTCTCAAAAATATACATGGGAATAATAATTAAACATTCATCTAACGTTTGCACAATTTCTGATCTCTTAATTGGATTTCCCCATCCCCATTTTTCAGGCGGATTTCCATGAATTAATGTATTTTTACCCCTTTCACCATTATTAACCCCTTTATCAGACATCCCCACTATTCCTGCAACTGCTTTATCTTTCAGTGATTTTAAAATTTTTTCAGCGTCATTTAACCACGTGCTGGAGCATAAAGATACATCTTGATGGACAAACATGATGTATTCACCTTTTGCTTTTTCTCCACCATAATTTAGGGCTTCAGCTGCAGATTTAAACTTTATTTTTGAATTATCTATTAAAATTAGCTCATATAATTCATTTTGATTTTCTAAGCTGTTTAGCAAGCATTCGTCCAAAATTTCTTTATTATTGTAAACACAAATAATTGAAATCATTTTAATCATATCTTTTATACTTTTCAAGGAATTAAGATTCTAAAGATTTTAAAAATATATTATAAGATTTTTTACCAAAAAAAGACAGAATAAATGCTGTTAAATATCTTAACTTAAAGGGGTTAGCAATAATTGCTTTCCTTAAATATTTGCGGGATTTCTTCTCTTCTCTGCCTAAAAAAGCATACAATCCAATAGTAGCATAGTTAACTGCCAATGTTTCATTATTTTTATCAAAATCTTCAAAGTGTTCTTCTAAAATTAATTCTGAAGATTTTGTTAAGTTATAATAATTGATTGATGCACTATCTGACGAACAATAAGCAAGTGATAATGGTTCATCTATAAACTTAAAGCAAAAATGTTTTGAAATTCTAATGTAAAGTTCCCAATCTTCTAAACTCTGCAAACTCTCATTGAATAAACCCACTTTTTCAAAACAAGTTTTTCTAATTACAGTCAAACCACTTACAAAATTACCTGCAAGTAGTTCATTATGAACATTGCCTTCTTTTTTCGTGATTTGAAGATGAGGCACATATCTCTTTTCATTATTCTTAATATACCATAGCCCTGAATAAACAACGCCCACATTCACAGTCGAATTCCCAAATGCCCCTATTTCTTTTTCAAGTTTTTCAGGGAGCCATTCATCATCACTATCCTGAAAAGCAATGAAATCTGCTTTAGAACATTTAATTCCAGTGTTTCTTGCAGCTGCAGCACCTTTGTTTTGTTTATGTTTGATATATTTTATTCTATTTTCATTAAAACTTTCAATGATTTCTTTTGTATTATCAATTGACCCGTCGTCTACAATAATAATCTCAAAATTTTGATATGTTTGGTTTAGAACACTTTTAATGGATCTTTTTATTAAATAGGCTCTGTTATACGTAGGAATAATTACACTTACAAGTGGGTTAGTTTTATTGTCTATCATTTAATCTCCGTTGAATTGTCTTATTGCTAACTTATCTTCAATTTAAAGTTTAAGCAGTTATAAATATTATCCATACAATTAGAATTAAATAAAGTTTTAATGATATGAATTATTTATCTAACCAATACTGTTCCTTTCCTGTTTTAAGAGATTCAATAACCTTGAGTGAACAAATAGTTGCATTAATTCCATCTTCAACTGTAGGAATATCCTCACTTTCTTTTTCACCTATTAAAAACTTCCCATAACAGCCCAATAATTCGTAATGTCCCTTGTTAATAGTATCTACTCTTTCCTTTTCTTCATTATGTCCAATTATATTTAATTCTTTAAAATCATCAATCAAAATTACTGTTCCATCACAGAAAATTTCAATTCTTTCTTTAGAAAATGATTCATTTCCAATAGTAGTATATACAACAGAAGCAACAGAACCATCCAAATATTTTATAGTACTTATTATGTTATTATTGTCTGCAATTTTCTGATTATTTGCAGATATCATCTCTGCATAAATCCTTTGAGGATCTCTATTTATTATCCAGCTACAAAAATCAAAAAAATGGCCACATTCTCCAATAATAGCCCCGCCACCCTCTACTGGATCATTTATCCAGTGATCACTACCCATACCTGCAGAATTTATACGATATGTGATCATTAACGGATTTATGCGGTTTTCAACTATTTTTTTAGCTTTTTGGGCAAATTTTGAGAATCTTCGATTGAAGCCCACTGTTAAATTAACATTATTTTCAGTTATAGCATTATAAACAGCCTTACATTCTTCATAACTCATTGCAATTGGTTTTTCTACGAATATATCTTTCTTATAATTAGCTGCATCTATAATTAAAGGAACATGAAGGTTATGTCGAGTAGTGATTATAATTAAATCAATGCTTTTATCCTGAATTACTTCAGTATAGTCTGTAGTGAAGTATTCTGCACCATATTGTTCGGCAATTTTTTTAGCCTTAGATCCAGTACGTGCAACAATTGCTTTCAGATTATAATCGTCCATTTTATTCATATTAGGCAAATGTAATGCTTGCGCAAAATTACCTGCTCCAATCACTGCAACATTAATCTTATTTTCAAAGTTTTTTGATTGGAGCTTAACTTTTCTCTCTGAAGGAATCTGATGCTCACAGTTGTACTTAAATAAAACCCCAATAGGCCTATCCCCTGTTTCAAATATACTATAAGCTTCAGAAGCTTTTTCAAGTGAGAATATATGATCAATTAACTTTTTTACATCAATTTTCCCTTCTGAAAGCATCTTTAAGAACTCTTGCATATTCCTATTTTCTGTCCATCTTACATATCCTACGGGATAATCAATTCCTTTCTCTTCATAAATTGGATCATATCTACCAGGACCATAAGAACTAGAAATAAAAAAATCTAACTCTTTTTCATAAAAAGGAGATCTATCAATTTCCATTCCAACATCGCCTACAACAACTACTTTTCCTTTCTTTCGGGTCATCTCCATAGCTTGTTTTACAGGTATACTACTCTTAGTTGCTGCATAAATTATTACAGAATCTGCACCTATACCTTCCGTACTTTCAATCACTTTATTAACGGCATTTGAATCCGCCAGAAAACATTTATCAGTCCCAAATTCCAGAGCCAAATTCGTTCTATTTTCAAGAGTATCGATTCCTATTACATGAGCCCCTGCAGCCTTCAGGATTTGGCAAGCTATTTGACCCAATAATCCTAAACCAATTACTACTACATTATCCCCGATCTGAATCTTAGCTCTCCTTATTCCCTGCATAGCAATGGCACCTATAGTTGTAAACGCTGCTTCATCAAAATCAACATTTAAGGGAATCTTAGTAACGAGATTTCTTGGAACGCTGATAATTTCAGCATGATTTGCATAACCTGCACCTGCGCAAGCTACCCTATCTCCAACAGACATATCATTAACACTTTTACCAACTTGTAATACTATACCACTGCTACTATAACCCAAAGGGATCACTGATGGCTGATTTTGCCCCATTACTAATTCTAACGTGTTTTTTATGCCTTCATTTCTAACTGAATCAATTCCTTTACTTATTAATTCGGGGTTTTTAAGAATTTTAGAAATAATATTTTTAGGTCCTTCATTTAAGGTACTTTTTTCTGTACCTGCACTTATCAAAGAATAATAATTACCAACTAAAACTTGATTATCACCACAAATTGGTGCAGGAATATCTGCCATTACTATATTTCCGCCATAGTTGAAAATCTGATTCATTAAATCACCTTAATAATTGCTGTAGTTTTTATATTTAAAATTATTAACAAGTTCAAATTAAATAAAATGATAATCTTGAAATTTTTAGATACATACTATCATGATTTACCTTTTAAAATTAACATATATAACTAAATAAAATTTTCTAAATAAATTATCTCCTATTTTTAACAATTTTATAAATTGTTTCTTTAATAAGAAAAGTTTCTTCATCTCTAAACTCTTTAACAGCGAAAAGTATCAAAAGATATAATATAATTCCTATTAAAATTTCGACAATTAAATGTATTATCTGAGATGTGGCAAAAAACTGATTTATAATATATAAAATTAAGCCCATAACTGCCGAAGAAAAGACAATTTTAATAAACGATTTAAATTGAAAGTCTAACTTAAGATATGAACGTGAAAACACCATAATTAGCGATAAAAGTATTAAATAAGAGATAAAAGTACTAATTGCAGCTCCTATAAATCCATAATTAGGAATAAAGATGAAATTAGTTATTATATTGAAGAAACCAGCGATCAATACTATTATAGCAATTATATGAGTCTTATTATTAAGTAATAGACCTAACTGGGCCCACCACTGTAGCCCAAGCAATAAAGCGCCGAACACTACTAATGGAATAATTATATAACCTCCATAATATGCAGGAGAAGTTATAACTTCTATTATTGGTTTAGATAATATACTTAAACCAACAGCCACTGGAAAGCCTATTAAAAGATAGTATCTCGTTAATTTACCTATATAATCCTGAGTAGGTATTTTTCCTTTAGTTTCCCATATTTTCACCAGGGCAGGATAACTTGCTAACATAAATAAATTTAGCAAAATAGTCATTGTCATTTCACTTAGTGTATAACTTGCAGAATAGATGCCTACCTGAGCACTGCCCCAGTAAAATCCCAGAACATATCTATCAAAAAAACTAAGAATCCATGCAGCCAAGTTTGTAATAGCCACTGGAAAGCCGTATTTAACCAATTTCATGAAAATAGGTCTTGAAAACCCTTTACCAAAATATTTACCTTCAAATGCATATTTATAAATGAAGGGCAATAATAAGATGAATGATATCATATAGCCCCACATAATGCCCATTATATTCATTTTAAACACTAAAATTAAAATTATGCTGAATAAAAATCCCAAAATAGATTGAAAGGATACAAAAAAGCTATAAATGCCTGAATTTTCTTTTGCAACCAATATTCTACCTGAAATAAAAAAAGCAGTTGTAAATATAAACAATGGCACTCCCGCTAGCATTAAATTATATAAATTAGAATCAATTTCATGTTGAATTATATATAAAACCAACAAAGAAATTATAGTTAGTACTGCTGCTAAAAATAAATATAATACTATTAATGAATCATAAAATGATTTTAATTTTTCATGTAATTTATAAACGCTGAAAAATCTTACTGTAGAATCTCCACAAATAGAATTTATGATTATGGATAAAACATTGACAACAGAAATCACTAAAATGTAATTACCATAACTGGTAGGGTCAAAAATCTTTGAAAGAAATGGTATAGTTAAGAATCCAACCAATGCAGGTATAAATGAAGATGGAGAATATTTCAAAAAATTCTTAATAAATTTTATAATTGAAACTCCTTCACCGCCCATATTTGACCCTTCAGAATTAAAAAAACGCTTAATTAAATCATAATATTATTTTTATCCTCAAAATCAGATAAGATTTCTTCTAAATCATCTTTTTTCTTAAATGGTATTATTAAGTTTGAAAAAATTGTTTCTCCCTTTGCTTCTTTCGAATATTTTAAAACTGGAGCTTTAATTTTCTTACCGTAACTTGGAGATATATTCTCTTCTAAAACCTCAACACTTAAACTTTCTATTTCCAGCGGAATAATTGCTATATTAGCTTTTTTATTCATACTTATAAAACTATATGGAAGATCATATGGTTCTAATTTCATTGGTGCTAAATGCAAGTGCAAATCAAATAGGTGTTCATCTTTACCATTCAAAATATCTTTTATAAACCAGAAGCCCTTTTCTTTATTGAAAATAATCTGTCTTCTATGAATTACTGGATCTTTCAACCTTTTATAACCATAGTGTTCCCCATCGAAAAAATCTTCTTGATCATCAATTTTCCAATTTAAAATTCTGGTTTTCGCTTCAGTACCAAGGTAAAAAAGGTCATTGTTAAAAGTGTTTTGTTCTTCACAATCTACTTTTACTGTGTTATGATACTGAGTACTCCTAAATAAATTTCGTATTCTTTTATCTGATGTGTATATATATGATCCCGGATCAATTATGAAACTTTTATCATGTGCAAATAATTCAAAACTCAACGCACTGTTATGTCTATGACCCTGTAAATATTTAGGATTAGGTGAAGATGCTTCAATTATCATATACATATCTTTATGACGCATTATGTGAAAACCTGAATTTTCAAATGATTTTGATCCGAAAGCAGGATAATTATTGGTATTTGGTTTTTCTAGCCCTCCTAATAACCAAAAAGCCTCCTCATCAAATTCATGGTTCATTAATTTAAAATCATTTCTCCCAAAAAGACCTGCACCAAGTGATAATAGATACCTATGGTCCTGCTTATCCCATCCAAAATAGTTACTTAAAATGTGAAATCTACCATCATCACAATCTCCAATTTGAGGTGCAGAACCATCTGGTTTTGTATAATACAAAATAAAGTCAAACATTCTTTCCAAACGATCCATATAAGATTTAGGGAGTTGAATATTGTTCTTTAAACATAATAACGTTGTAGAAACAAAAATTTCAGTGGTTAAACGATGGTAATTAATAGATAATTCTGTATTGACACCATCTGGAAAAACTTGATAATCTAATTCTTCAATTAAAGCAGAAATGCCTTTTTTGAGCCATTCCTTTCCTTCGTTACTTTCCTGAAAAAAAATACCTAGATAAACTAAACCTGCAATATTAGAGAGATAATGATTTCCGCGAATTTCACCAAATTCCAGATTATTCATTATATGCCTACCATGTAAATAAAGGCTTTTTAAAAATTCAATTTTAAATTCTTCAGTTAATAAATTTGATTTTGAAAAGAAATAGTAACCCCATATCCAATTTACAGCCCTTATAGCCACATCCATAGTACAAGTCCAATTAACACCTAACTCTACAGGATTGTTTTTGATCCAGCTTTTTATTTGTTTTATGAACTCTTTTACGTATTTTTCGTCTTCCGTGTACCAGAATGCTTTTCCAATAGTTACAATGTGTTGAAATCTACTTAGTTCCCATGGAATTTTAACATCTGCATTTATTCCTTTTTCAATGTATTTCAGGTGATTAACTGTACCCAAATAATATTCATCGAAATTCCATTGATAATTACTTTTAAAATCGCAATTCCAATCTATATCTTCACCAATTATTCTTTCTCCAGAACCAAGGAAATCAAAAACATGATTGCATATTTTATCAGCATCATCCAAACATTTACTGATTAACTCAGGATACCTACTAATTTCTGAAAGTATCTCTTCTTTTTTCTCAGTATTAATGTGAAATTTAGGTTCTTTCCTAAATAAAAGTTCATTTGTTGAGCGATAGTTCATTATATTAAGAAAATTTTTATCAGAGATTTTTATCGGATTAATCTTTATGGCTTTTTCTCTCATTTTTATTTTTGTAAACCTAAAAATAATTAAAAATGGCCTTAAAACTGACTTTATAATCTCTAAAAATTTGGTTGATTCTATATTATTCATACTATCAAAGATATTTGTTTTTAGTGATACTCAATAACTATATCTAAAAATATTGAATCATTAAACATATTTTATCAATTTCTCTTTAATTTTATATGTATTATAGTTCTTTTTCTTCAATCCAGTAGTTATACCAAAGAACAAAGTTAAACAAAACCCATATCTTTAAGCCTTCATTTCTTTCAAATAATCTTTCTATGGCATCTGCATTTAAAAAATTAGTTTTTGCACAAAAATCCATTATTTTTTCCCTACTTTCTTTGCCTAACTTATCAAAAAACCATTCGTAAATAGGCACGCTAAATCCTTGTTTTTTCCTATCAATAACTTCATTAGGTATTATTCCCCTAATAGCCTTTTTAAGAATGTATTTAAGCTCCCCATCCTTAGTCTTAATACCTTCAGAAATAGACATAGCCGTTTCAACAAATTTATGATCTAAAAAAGGTACCCTAGTTTCCAATGAAACCGCCATACTCATTTTATCAACCCTCATCAATAACAATTCAGGTAATCGCAAATTAAGATCTAAATAGCTCATCCAGTTAAGAGAACTCTTTTCCAAGGCATTGTTTTGAAAATTAATTAAAATTTCTTTTATAATTTCATAAGAAGAGTAATTATCAAACTTTTTCCTGAGACGAGGGGATAATATCCTTTCTTTCTCTCCCTCAGTAAAAGCTTCAGCTCCGCCCCAGAAAATAGTTTGATTTGATTTACTACGCCTTATTTTTTCATAAAATATTCCCGGATCTTTTTTTATCAATGAAATACCTTTTAAAGCTAAATTTTTGATAAAATTGGGCAAATATTTCATTTTACGTTCCATATAAATTGTTTCTTTCCATTCAGGATATCCCCAAAAAAGTTCATCACTTCCCTCACCTACTTGACAGACTGCTACTCCATGTTCTTTTGCAAGTTTTGAAACGTAATAAACAGGTACACAAACAGGATCAGCAATAGGTTCATCCTGATAATAGATCATATCCTCTATAAAACTAAACAAATCATCTATTCCTATTTCCTGTTCATAATGATCCGAATCTATAAAATCAGATATTATGCGTGCATACTCAAATTCGTTAGAATAAGTATCAAAATTCCCTTCATAACCTATAGAAAATGTTTTTATGGGACTATTTTCTCCTTCAGAAAATAGAACTGCATTTAAACTAGAATCTATCCCACCAGAAAGGAAAACACCCATGGGAACATCACTTAGTTTATGTATTTTTACAGATTCAGTAAGTTCATTTATTATTTCATTGGTACTTTGATCTTCATTTTTAGATGATTCTTTAACATGATCAAAAACATCCCAGTATCTTTTGGTTGTCATGTTTCCTTTTTTATCTAATTTTAGCCAAAATCCACCAGGTAGCTTTTTAATACCTTCAAAAAGCGTGTCAGGAGCAGGAGTTGTAAGGAACGTAAGATAATTATAGAATGCAGTTTCATTTACTTTTCGAGGTATTTCTGAATTGGCAAGTATAGCTTTTATTTCAGATGCAAAAAATAGCTTATCATCATTATAAGTGTAATAAAGTGGTTTAATGCCTATTCTATCCCTTACTAAAAACAATTCCTCATTTTTACTATCCCATAATGCAAAAGCGAACATTCCTCTTAAATCATTTACACAATCGATTCCCTTTTCTTCATATAAATGAACAATAACTTCCGTATCACTTTCTGATCTGAAAAAATGCCCATTATTTATTAATTCCTCACGAAGATGCCTGTAATTATATATTTCTCCATTGAACGTTATCCATATAGTTTTATCTTCATTCGACATTGGCTGCTTAGCTTTTTCAGATAAATCTATTATTTTTAACCTTCTATGCCCTAAACCAACTTTCTTATTTTGAGAAAGATATACTCCAGCACCATCCGGACCCCTGTGTACCATAGTGTCTCGCATAGATACAAGTTTACTTTCAGATAAGTCTTCGTTAAAACTGACAATACCGCAAATTCCACACATGAAAATCCTCTTTAATTAGGTTATAAGATCATAAACATTTTTTAACTTTTCAGCAGATTTATCCCAACTGTACTGATTTAAAATAGTTTTTCGAGCATTTTTTGCTATTTTAGAATTATTACTTTCCAGAGCTGTGATTAAAGAATTCTTAAATGAATCAAAATTACCCTTTTCAAAAAGGTATCCATTTTTTTCATTTTTTATAACTTCTGTAATTCCCCCTACATTACTTCCCAGAACTACACTTTCCGTGGACATAGCTTCTAAAAGCTTCAAAGGAGTAATTAATTCAGATGAAATATTTGAAGGGCGCGGAATAACAAAGACATCAGAAAGTTGATAATATTGAGGCATAAGATCATGATTTACAGTTGGTATTACTTTTATTTGAGGGTAATCATTGGAAAGCTTATGAATTTCATCACAATAAGGACCTTGACCCATAAAAACAAATGAAATTTGATGGTTACTTTCAATTATAGATATTGCTGATTTGATTAACATATCCATACCATTAATGCCATCCAAATAACCGGCATACATAACAATTTTTTCAGGATTGCCTAATTTTTCCTTTAGAGACTCGTTTAAATGAGAATCTTGAGGTTTAAATTTTTCATTATTAACTCCGTTATTTATTACTGAAATTTTCTCTTCAGTGATTTCATATTGATCTTGTACCCATTTTTTTAGAGAATTTGTAAGAGTTATAATATGAGAAGCAGATTTTAATATTTTTAGTACCTTAAAAAGATAGAAACTGTAAAAACTATTTATGTCTTCAGTAGGATGAGCCTCAATTATAAGTGGTTTATTGAACTTTCTATGTTGCCTGTATGCAGATTCCATATAAGGGTATATACTACGTGATTGGATTATATCAAAATGCATCCTTTTTGTTTCGTTGAAAATCATTTTTTGATGATAGTACTGCTTTAATACAGGTAATTTCCAAATTGGATCCTGTGAAAATGATGGTACTCTCTTTATTTCTATATTCTGGATTCTTTCACTTTTTAATTTAAAATATTCTCCATTAACTTTCCTGTTTGGAGTTATAACAGATAAATTATAGGGTACCCTAGATAAAAGATTATATAAACGAATGCTTGAACCAGTATAATCTGGAAGAAAAGTACTATGAAGAACAAGAATATTCAATTTTACCACCTTAATACCTTTTTTTATAAAATATTAAATTAACTCTCCATTTTAGACAGATCCCGCCAGTTGCTTAGCACCAAAAATATTAAAATTACAATTAAGAAAATAATTTAATAAATCACTAATTATTTCAATCTCTTTCTCAAAAGATTATTCTCTTTCTGGACTATATAAATTTCCCGTTTAAGAAGACTTATTTGAGTAGCAACAAACCCAAAAATCAATATTTGAATCCCCGATATTAACATCAATACCATAAACAGCATTAAAGGGCGATTAGGATCTAATATACCTGCCAAATATTGATAAAAAAGATATATTGCACTTATTCCACCAATAAAAAATACAAAAGCACCTACAGCCCCAAATAGCATCATTGGCTTTTCATGGAATGAAAATAGAACATGTGAAATCGTTTTAGCCCTAAATTTAAGTTTTGATTGGCCTAATTCTCGGCCTTCAAGTAGTGCAGGTATCTCTTTGATTTTAAACTTAGTTGCGCTTGCTTTTGATAAAATTTCAAGGTTAATATCTGTGCCATTTGATTCTAATTCTAATGAATCTATAACTTCTCTCTTATAAGCGCGTAAAACCCCCGTAACAGTGCTTAAATTTTCAGCCATGGAAAATCCAACAAACTTGTTAGCTGCCCTACTTATAAATAATCTTAAAAAGGGGACATTACTAACTCCTCCCCCTTCCATATAAGGGGAACCTACCACAATATCTACAGTACCATCAGCTAAAAGTTCATCTACAAGTTTAGGGATATGATCAGGTTTATAACTCAAATCCGCATCAACTGTAACAATTATATCACCCTCAGAACTATCAAATCCGGTTCTTATTGATCTACCCATTCCCATATTTACAGAATGCTGTAAAATCCTTATATTAGGATTATTAAATGAGAATTCACTGGCTAATTTAAAGGTATCATCAGCACTGCCATCATCAACAGCGATAATTTCATAATTATCATAAATTTTTAAAACATCATTAACTCTAGCCAGAGTATTTAATGCATTTTCCTCCTCATTATACATGGGAATAATCACTGAAATTTTCATGATCATGGTGTGGAAAGGCTTATTTATATTTTTTTCCCAACTAATCTACATGAAAATTGCAACAATACTCGGAACAAGGCCAGAAATAATTAAACTTTCTCCTCTTATGCCTCTACTTGATGAGGAATTTAACCATATCATTATTCATACCGGGCAGCATTACTCGTATAACATGGATAAAATATTTTTTGATGAATTAAACCTGCGAAATTGTGATTATATTCTTAACATTGGATCGGGGACACATGCAACCCAAACAGGGAAAATGATAATAGAAATTGAAAAAGTACTTCTAAAAGAGAGGCCGGACCTTGTAGTTGTTCAAGGAGATACAAACTCTACCCTTGCAGGTGCAATCACAGCTTCAAAACTCAACATCAATACAGCACATGTTGAAGCAGGTTGTAGATCATTTGATAAGAAAATGCCTGAAGAAATAAACCGTATTCTTGTCGATCACTGTTCTGATATTTTATTTGCGCCAGATATCAATGCCATTAATAATTTAACTGCAGAAGGGATACAAAAAAATAGTTTTTATCTTGTAGGGAATACATCTATAGATGCTTGTTTACGTGTAGCTGGCTTATTCAATTTAAGTAAATTAAAAGAATTAAATTTAAAAAAGCAGGATTATGTAGTATTAACTGTTCACAGGCAGGAAAATACAGAATATAATACATTAAAAGAAATTATAAACGCGATGAATTTAATTTCTGAACAAATCAAAATCATATTTCCAGTTCACTTAAGGACTAAAAAAATTATCGAAGCTCATGATATCCAAATAAGCGAGAATATTTTGTTAATCGATCCTACAGGTTACAAAGATTTCATAGGACTCTTAGCAAATTCAAAATTTGTAATGACTGATTCTGGAGGAATACAAGAAGAATGTGGAGTTTTAGATGTTCCATGTTTAATTTTAAGAGAAAATACTGAATGGGAATATCTTGTAGATCTCGGGAAAAACCTGTTGATTGGGACAAATTATAAAAATATTACAAGTACTGTGAATGATCTACTTACAAATAATTGGAAATTAGAAGAAATGAGGAATATTAAAGTACCTATTAAAAGAAAAGTATCAGAAAAAATAGTTTCTATTCTAAAAACATATGATACTCCTTAAATTTTGTTTAAAGTTTTAAGATGTTTTGAGAGAGGTTTAATTCTAGCTGGAGAACCTATAGCAAGCGAAAATGGAGGTACATCTCTCGTTACAATAGCTCCTGCAGCTATCATAGCCCCCTCTCCAATTTCAATATCCGATAAAAAAGTGGAATTCGCACCAATCGAAGCTCCTTCTCGAATGGTCGGCCCTTTGAGATCATAATCAATCCTTATAGGATACCTATCATTTGTAAAGCAAGTGCATGGCCCAATAAAAACATGATCCTCAATTATCATATTTATAGGGATATAAACATTTGATTGAATGCTAACATTATTCCCTATATCACAATGCCCTTCTATAACTGAATTAGTTCCTATAAGAACATTATTACCAATTCGAGTCTTTTCTCTAATTACGGCACCATGACCCGTCTTAAAATCATTTCCAATGCAAACATCATCATATATAACTGTATTTGAGCGGATGACTGCATTTTTTCCAATAACTGGAGATTTAGATCTTAGTTTATATTTTACACCAATAGTTACATTTTCCTGAACACTGGAATTTCCATTAATTTTAGTACCAGATCCTAAAACATTTCTAAATTTTGGTGAATTTTCAGACCCTAAAATGTTTTTAAAAAATGACATTATTTCGCTCCAAGTTTGGATTGAAGATTTATTTATTGATCATATATTATCTAAAACACATAATCATTAACAGAATATTTATAATTCTATTTAATTGGATTATATTATTTGCTTGGTATACATAAGTATTTATATTTTTTTTATTCAGTGAATAGACATTTATTCAAGGCAATAGTAAGAAAGAATTACATATTGTGATTATTTGATCCATCCAAATCTTTGTATTAAATTATAAAGAATTATGTAACTAAATCCAACTTACAGATATTTCTAATATTTTGAACCTAAACTCAAAATATACTGTCCTTTTTCCTGTCCATAAATGATATTTTATCTACCTCTTCAATCTATCACAATTAATAAAATAAAAAGTCTTATATTTTTAATTAATAATTTTAATAATCAAACCTAGCTAAAATTAGAATCTCAACTTGATTCAATTATCTTTCTGATTTAATAAACTATAACTGATTATTTTTAATAAAAATGCATTATAACAGTTATAATTACTCAAATTATACCTATAAATGCATTTTGTCATCCGAAAAGCCCAGTTTCCTGCATAATATAGTTTATAGCCTTCATTATGCAATTCTCTTATTTTATCAAGTGGTGCTAAGTATACATATTTCACATTTTTTTGTGAATTTAAATGTTCTTTAATCTCAAAATAATTGAAACCAACCATTCCAATTAAGCTACGATTTTTAGCTGATGTTTCATATAAATAGCAGACAGAAGGCAGATATTCACTTGTAATTATAACTGAATCACGGATATTAGCATCAACAATTTTCTGAGATTGAACCAATAACGTATTTTTATATTTCCCATCTTCAATAACCCGTCCATTTTCAGATATATTACATGGATTATCAAGTGAAAACAGAGAAACCACCGAATTCAACAGCAATAATACACAAAAAACCACGAAAAATTTCTTTTTACTTATATTATTCAACAATAAAAGTGCAAAAGGGATTGCAGGAATAATATAAGCTATTTCATAAGGTGCTTTAATGAATAAAGTTAAAATGAGCACAGTAGATAACAATAAAAATATTGTAAGGACATCTTTTTTTAAAAGATTATTGATCAAATTTTTTACTGAGGATATTAAAATCAACCCCAACATTATTAATGATAAAAATCCAAAATAATAGCTAAAATTAATGAATGTTACCAGTAAATCAACACCTTCAGGGTAGTATATTAAAAAGTTTAACCCCTACTGAATATATAATGGTAAAAACAGGAAGAATGCTGTTAAAAATGTCCCAATTACAAAATATAACATTTTAATCTTCTTATCTGCAATAAAGATAATGTATAAAAATGGAATAATTAAAATTACAGAGGTTATTCTTGATCCAACAGCCAGACCCATCATTAAGCCTGCAAGAGCATACTGCTTTCTTATGATAAAAAACCATGTAAGAAGAATAAATGCAAGCGCCCACATATAATCCATAGTAATGGCACTGTTTATCCATAAAATTGGTAAAAACGCATAAGTAACAACTAATAACCCTCCATTTTTTATATTTAACTCTTTTAAAATTCTGGCAAAAACATAAACTGAAATTAAAGACAAAATCATTGTTGCAGCATTTGTAGCCAGCCAGCCATAATTTATGATAAGTGAATTGAAAAACTCAGGAAAAGGATATCCTGGAAATCGTGAAGGGTGGTAAATACCAAAATAATGTAGATCAAATGCAGAACCTGCAATTCTCCATGCATCAGGATCAGACCCAAATCCTAGGTTCAGTAAATGAATTCTTGATAAAATAAACAAAAAACCTAAAACAAAAATATATGGGTTTTTTCTGTCCAGTCAAGATCTAAAAATTTTTAATATATTCTATTTTCTGCATTAAAAACTTCCCAAAATATTATCATTCTGATTATAAACTGGTCTAAATATTTATATAATTACTGCATAATATTAGCTGATGATTAAATTTACAAAAGATAATATAATTAAGTTATCAATTATATTACTCATATTCCTTGTTGGATTTTTCCTTAGAGCAGATAGTATTTATCTGCAGGGAATTTCTGATGACCAAAAAGCTTTTTATGAAGATCAAAACGGCATTCCTTATATGTATGAACTTGATTCATACTACAACTACAGGTTAACAGAAAATTACTTAGATCATGGCTATCTTGGAGATACAGTAGTAAATGGCAATGAATGGGATTTGCATTCTTACTACCCTCCAGGCGTGCCTCTGGACTATCCTCCACTCATTGTATATTTAGCAGCTTTTACTTATAAATTAGTTAATATATTCTTCCAAATCCCTCCTTCTACTGTCTGTTTCTGGATACCTGCATTTATAGGCCCCCTTGCTGGTGTGGTTGCTTATCTATTTGTAAGAAGATTTACTAATGAATACGGCGCCCTTGCAGCAGGAATACTCACAGTTACTGCCCCCCTTTATTTAGCCCGAACGGTTCCCGGATGGTTTGATACAGATATGTTTAACATAATATTCCCCCTTTTAGTCATGTGGTTTTTCTTTGAGGCTGTAGAAAGCAGAAACAATAAAATTCAAGTATTATTCACTCTTTTATCTGCATTTTCAATGTTCCTATTTTCAACAGCGTGGAACGGGTGGCAATACCTGTTTTACATAATTTCAGTATGTTGTGTTGTTTACATCATAAATGGAAAAATAAATGGTAATAATATAAAAAACATTTTTAATGTATTTATTCCATTTTTCATCGTTTCAATTGTTTTAATTTGCATAACAAATTTTTCAAATATCATTGATTTCATTTATGGCCCTTTAGAGCTAATTAAAATGAGTGGAAGTCAAAGCTCATGGTATCCTTGGCCAGATTTATATATTTCTATATCTGAACTCATGAAACCATCGATAGGAGAATTTATCGCCAAAGTAGGTCCTGTTTTATTTGGTTTAGGTATAATTGGCATTTTTTTAATTTTAAGGATTTTAATTAATAACCAGCTTAAAGAAAAATTTTTAAATAAAATGAACTGGTTCTTATATATTCTGATTGTAGTGTGGCTCATAGCCGGCCTTGTCTCCCTTGAAAAAGGAATTCGATTTATATTGTTACTCCTGCCTCCTTTGATAATTAGTGCAGGAATTATGGTTGGAATTTGTATAGAATACATCAATGCATCGAAAGGAAAAGAAATGCTTGTTAAATTTATGTGTTTAACTTTTATGGTTATAATCTTAATTCCAGCAGTTTTAAATGCATACGAAAGTTCTTCATTAACTCCAGGTGCTGACGATGATTTATGGAATAGTGCAGCATGGATTCAAAATAACACATCCAACAGTACAGTTATAATTACAGAATGGAGTTATGGACACTTTTTTTCAGCTATTGCAGATCGTCCTGTTGTTTTTGATGGGAGATCTGCATATATTGAAACTTTACCCCTGAGGCAATTCTACAATAATTCAACATTTAATCCACAATCTCCAAGCACTTCCAGAGAATACTGGATAGATATGGCATTTTGCACAAGTAATGAAAGTTTATCTACAGGGATTTTTAGAATGCTTTCAACTGGGGGAGATAGAGGGTACCTGGTTTTAGATAAATATACAGGAAACACCAGCAAAAGTGTTGAAATATTAGATAAAATTTTAGGTGTTAACAAGAGTTCAGCTATGAAAATACTGACAGATAATTACAAATTAAGCCAGGAAGGAGCTAAAGAAGTATTAAAATATACTCATTCAAATAATTCAAATCCATTTGTAGTTGTCACCTGCGATGACATGATAAACAAAGCCAAATGGACTTTTTATTTTGGGGAATGGGACTTGAATAAAAATAGTGGAAAAAATTATACTTACGCAGTAGGCACTCTCAATATTACTAATGGCAAAGTAAACACAGATAATAACATAACTGGGGATTTAACAACAGATAACATAACATGGAATGGAAAAGCACCTCACTCTGAAATTATAGTTAAGAACAACAAAATAGAAAAACACTACTTAAACAAAAACAGTGATTTTTGCATATTCTTGCTTACAGATATTAACAGATCAGTTGTATTAGATAGACACTTTGAAAATTCAATGTTTGCAAAATTAGTACTTGAAAAAAGCGGTTCAACGAACTTAAAACCAGTTTATAAAAACAAAAATGTGGTAGTCTGGAAATAAAAATTAAAAAATAGGATTTTTACATCTTATTAATTGTTGAATCCTTTGCAGCACCCACAACTGTGGATACATTACCTGCTACAGATTGAGATATATTAAATATCCAATTTCCTGCTACAATAACCAGTACTAATAATGCTCCCATTATGAGAATCATTTCAGCACTTATTTGAGCTTTTTCATCAATTAACATGTGTAAATTTCCTATTTTATAGCAATATCCTTATCCACTATATTGTGAGTTATTTGCTACGGAACTTCTAGATGTTGAAATATCACTAGCGGAATTCAAGTCGGTGTTCTGGAAGTATTGTCTGTAAATCAATAATGCAGCTATAGCTATAACGATGACACCACCGAAGAGTAAAATGTATTCAGCTGCTCCCTGACCACCTTCATCTTTTAAAAACTCCATAATACAGCACCTCCATTTTAATTATGCATTTTTTTCTATACTTTTAATCATATATAAACTATTTGCATAGTATTATTAAATCCCCATATCATAATAGATTATTTAATACTACCATATATCATCTCCATTCCTTTAAGTTTCTAATCTGTTCTATCACTTACTCTTAGTCCATATATCAGCATCACCACAGCATTAGTTTTTATATACTATTATGTGCATATTTTCACATATCAAATAAAAAGTGTTATCATATGTCGAAAAATCACAAACTAAAAGAGTTAACATTAAAAATAATTGGAGAAAACGAACTCTCCCGGAAGAAACTTTTAGAAGAAATCCGAAAACAGTCTAATATTTCCGATAAGACATTGAATGAAATTTTAATGTCATTTTTAAAGGAAGGGAAAATATACATAACCGGCTATGACTTTGATGTTTATGACGGCATTAAAAGGATACAATCCATAAAAGCAGATGGTATTATCTTCGGCGTGATAAAGACAGATCCCCTTGATATAAATATATTAATAAATCAATTAGAAAGTGATGATCCCGCTGAAGTAAAAGACGCATCCCATAAACTTAAAACTATTTTTAGAGGAAAAATGGATGAAATTAAAAATAGCGCATTCGAAGACTTGAATACAAATAATAAAGCTCTTCTATTTAACAGAATAATCTATTATTTAAATACTCAACCTCAAGATCAAAAAACCGTCCTAAAAAACAAACTGGCATGGAGCTTAAGCAGCGAAAAAGGATCAACAGACTTATTAAAAAATCTTATCAATTATATAGAGTCTCAAAATGAATAATCTCTTGTTTCATACGGTAATAAACTAAAATGTTTAGAAAATAGAATGGTGCAGATATTTTTTTAACAAAATAATTTTTATTTGATCCTAACCTGATAACTGTAAAAATTGGTATTGGCAATAAAAAGTATAAACTGAATTATTTGATTATCACAAATATTGATTATATCTAATTTCAAATGATATTAATAGTTTTATATCAAAAACATCTGCTATTTTTATAGTTTAACCACCATATTGTTTGTTACTTGCTACAGAATTTCTAGCATTTTGAGCATCAGCCGAACTGCTAATTGGAAGAGTACTATCAATATACTGCTTGTAAATCAATAATGCAGCTATAGCTATAACGATGACACCACCGAAGAGTAATATATATTCAGCTGCTCCCTGACCACCTTCATCTTTTAAAAACTCCAATATTAATACCTCCATTTATGCCTTACTTTATGAATTGCTTACATATTATATAAAAACTTTGCATACAGTATGATTATTAAAGATTTTATTAGTATTTTATATATTTTAGAGCTATGATGCATTAAAAAGAGATTATATATTTGTTAAATATGAAAATTAATTAAATTAAATTAATAAAAACCACTGAGAGGATTAATTAGTTATGAAAGTACTTTTTATGACCTGTGGAATAGGTATGGGTCATGTTTCGAGAGATATTACCCTTGCAAAAAAACTTGAAGAAAAAAATGTAGATGTTACTTTTGCAAGTTACGGATCGGGCTATGAAATGTTATCAAAGCAGGGAAATTATAAAATACTCAAATTACCAGACATACAGCTTTATGGAGGTAATGGTGAGCTTGATATTAAGTATACTGCTAAAAAATCAATTAATATGCCATTTATTTTCCTTAAAAGTATATACCATGAATCTAAAATCATAAAAGAACTTAAACCAGATCTTGTAATTGGTGATTCACATTATTCAGCCCCCATTACATGTAAAATGCTCAAAATACCCTGTATTTTGATAACAAATGAATTAACACTTAATTTTGCAGAGCTTTATCCAGATAGAAAAATTATTGAATATGCTGAAAACGGACTTAAAAGATTCATCGAGTATGTATCAAATCAGTGCGATGCTATTATAATCCCAGATATAGAAAATTCTATTGAGATACCCCCTAAATTAAGGGACATTACCACATTTACTGGCCCTTTCCTTAAAAGAAATCCTTCCCAAATTGAAGATAAAAATGAACTTAGAAAGAAATTAGGATTCCATGAAGATGATACAATAGTTCTTGTTACTGTTGGAGGAAGTAAATTTGGAAAAAAATTACTCAATCTAATAATTGATTCTGCAAAATGGATAGATTGTAATAAGATGATTATAGTAACAGGGCCACAGATATCATCTGATTTTATACTAGACTCAAATAAAATAGTAAAAAAAGAATTTTTAGATGATATTATGGAATGGATGAAGCTTTCTGATGTTGTAATAAGTCTTGCAGGCCATAACACTACAATGGAATTAGCTTCACTGGGTATTCCAAGCATACTTGTACCTATTGACAATCATTCAGAACAGATTAAAAATGCTTTAAATATGAAAAAATATGGAATATCTGCAGTAAAAAACATAAATGAATTAAATCCACAAGAATTTGCAGATGATATAAACAATATTTTACACGATGATGATTTAAAACAGGAAGCCAAAGTTGTCAAAAAAGAATTTTCTAAATACGACGGAAAAGAAAATGCGGCAAAAATTATTTTGAAATATGCAAAGCAAAAGAAGTAATTGATAGTCAGGCATAATTAATTAAACTTACAATTCTAGAAGTATCGTGTAATGATTTTATTGATTAAATTCAGTATTTCACCATTTCATTTAGATAGTAAAAATTTTTGCACCGAACTATATTTAGATTAATTAGTTTTCCAACTAAAATTCTAAATTAATCAACTATAACACTAATCTAATCATGTATCTAAACATTTAATCAATTAAAAACAAAAAGTTTAGAGTTTTTTGGTTAATTTTAATGAATTTAATTAAATTCAATTATGGATTTAATAGAATAGAGTAAATAAAAAGATTTTTATTGTAGTAATATTAATTAAAGCTTAGAGTGGGTATAAAGGGGCTCTTCATTATTGTAATAATAATGGATAAAAAAGATATGAGTTGGAGGCATCAAATGATTAATTTAATTATTACAGCTTTTGGGATCGTGTTAGTTATTGGGGGCATTTATGCTATGTACAATTGGGGATTTGCAACTCCTCCCAATATTTTAGCATTTTTTGTAGGACTTTTACTTGCAGTTGTAGGAATGGTGTTAGTAGTCCTATTTGCGGGCAAAGTAGAATCAGGGAACTTAACTGGACTTAAAATGCCTAAAAAAGAAGAACCTTCCAAAAACACAGGGAAAATCATGCCCAAAATGGATAAAAAAACAGATTTATCAATGAAAAAACCCACAATAGCCAAAAAACCACGGGAAACAGAAAATATTAGAAATAGAATAATTCCTGAAGCAGGAAATAGCACTGCAGAAAATAAAAAACAGATGATTCCGCGTAAAATCAATCCTAAACGAGTGCCTAAGAATCTAAAGGAACCTATCACAACTAAAGAAGCATTGGATGAGCCAAAAGCAGTTGGAGCTCAAAGCATCGCCAAAACAGCAGCGCCAATTGAAAAAAGTCCAGTAGTGCCCAGTAAAGCACCTGCAAAGTCTCCAAAAGCAGTAGAAAAGAAACCTAAACGAATTAAAAAGGTGAAACCTGTGAGGCCTACCTCAGATAACGAAGACGAGTTTGTAAAAAACAGATTGAACAGGTTAAAGGAAAGTTACATCCAAAATACCAAGGACATAGAAAATCTCATCGAGGAACGTCTAGATTCTTTCAAAGGCACATTAGACCAGATTAAATCAGAATCCAAAGATCCAAGCATAATATGGTCTTTTGATGCGGGTGAAGTACAGGAAACAATGAAAGATACCATTTTAAAGGCAAATAACCGCATATTAATGATGTATCCATGGATCCGTAATGTAGATGTAAGCGTTCTTAAAAGGTTTATGGAAACAGAAAGTAAAATGATTATACAGGAAGCAAGCATGGATGATGATGCATCAGTTGAGCTCATCAAGCTTTTAATGGAAAATAATGTAGAAATAAGGACCATGCCTCATGTTCATACAGTAGCAATCGTGTCAGATGAAGAAAATGGTTTAATAATCTCTACTGATCCTATATACGAGAGTTTCGAGGTAGGAGTAATTTATAAAGACCAGAAATCCATTGAAGAAATTGAAAGAATGTTTGAAGAAGCATGGGGCCTCTCACAGAGTATAGAATTAGGGATAACTCAATAAAACTTAAGGAGATGCATTAATGGAAATAAGATGGTTTGGACATTCTGCATTTGAAATAATATCAAAGGAAAATTTAAAGATATTAATAGACCCATTTATAAGCAATAACCCGACTTGTCCAGTTCCAGTTGAAGAAATAGAAGCAGATATAATATGTGTTACCCATGGGCACGGTGACCATTTTGGAGATACCATGGAAATAGCAAACAGAACTGGTGCAGTAGTAATTGGAAATCACGAGCATTCCTTATATCTTGCAAAACAGGGCTTTGAAGCTATAGGGATGAACATAGGAGGATCAGTTGAAATACACGGCATTAAAATAACTATGGTTAATGCAACCCATTCAGCTGATATGGACTTTATAGAAGAAATGGGTGTTGGGGGAAGCGCCTGCGGTTACATCATACAACTTGAGAACGGTAAAAGAATATACCATTCTGGTGATACAGGCGTTTTTGGAGATATGAAAGACGTGATAAAAGGTATTTATAATCCCCAAATTGCATTAATTCCAATTGGTGATAGATTCACCATGGGACTTTTGGAAGCTTCAATAGCTACGCAATGGATCGATCCATATGTTGTAATTCCAATGCACTACAATACATTTCCTGTAATTCAACAGGACCCTGAAGAGTTTGCAGATATGGTTGAATCAACAAACAAAAAAACGAAGGTTGTTATCCTTGAACCTGGCCAAATATATAAAGAGTGATAAGATGCCGAATATTTTCAGAAGATTCTTAAATAAATTGCTTGGAAAAGATAAGAAACTAAAAATAGGATTATATGGTCATCCTAATTCCGGGAAAACTACTTTAGCAAATACAATGACCAATGACTGGATAGGAAAGCCTCTGGGACTATCATCAGAGATTCCACACGAAACAAGAAAAGTTTACAGGCAAGAACACGTAAGTATAAAACATAAGGGAGTCGAACTTGATTTTGATATAATAGATACTCCAGGAATTGCAACAAAAATAGATTACAAGAATTTTTTACAGTTTGGCTTATCTGAGGCAGAAGCAAAAGAAAGGGCAAAAGAAGCAACTAAAGGCATAATAGAAGCTATCAAATGGTTAGATGATGTTACCGGCGTTATTTTAGTTGTAGACGCCACCAAAGATCCGCTTACACAGGCTAATATTACTATAATTGGAAATCTAGAGGCACGGAAAATCCCATTTGTAATCGTTGCAAATAAAATAGATCTTCCTGAAGCCACCCCTGAGCGTATAACATCAGTATTCCCTCAACATACAGTAGTGCCTATCTCTGCGCTTCACGGCGAAAATACTGAAAACCTTTATGAAGCAATGATTAAAAGGTTCCATTAATTTAAATATGAATTTCAAATTAGAGGTATCAAAATGAATGGTTTAAAAATGGATTTTTTATCCTCAGATGCGCTCTCAACTCATACCAGCATGGAAAAGATATCAATGATTGTTGAAAGGGTTAAAGGAGGAAATCTAGTAGTCATAGAAGGTGGACTAAGCCCTGAAGAAGAAGCCGAACTTATAGAAACCACCATGAGAGAAATTGACATCGAAAACTTCATGGGGATTGATATATACACCCTTGAAAAAGATAAGAAAGCTCTTTTTGGAATTTCAAAGAAGAAAACAGTTGGGCTTACTATAATTGGCCCTGCAAATATTATGAAAGACGTTAATAAACAGTCAAACTTCCTCTCTATGATAGCAAATCTTGGTGATTCTGGTGCATCTATGCATTAAATGCGGAGCTCTATTTAAAGGAAAACCAGAAGATATTCTTAAAGGATGCCCCCAATGCGGCAGCCATTTTTTTGAATATTATAAGGACGAAACAGAAACTGCAGAAAAAGAAAAACCTCAAGGAGAATCCATTGAAACCGTAATGGTCCATGACCATGGAATTTATGAATTAGATCTCCCTACGCTCTTAGAAGACGATTCTATAATTGTTTCAGATGAAGAAGGAATATATGTAGTTGATATTAACTTTTTATTTAAAAAAAAGATGGGTGAGAAGGACAATCTTTAAAAAATGATATTTGTCATATCCTTTTTTTTAAACTATTTAAATATTTCAAGCTTTAGAAGAAGTTCATAATTTTTAAATGAAAAATTAATTAATAGTAAATTTTTACTTAAAAATAACCCTTAACAAAAGATTATTTCCCCATCTTTTGGAAACTGTAAATTATTTTTAGTTTTATAAAAAAATATAAGGTTTACCTTCTTCTAAGATCCCTCTCATCAACAATATCTGCTTTTCCAGAAGGTAAAACCCTTACGAGATCATCCATAGTAACAATATGCTCTTGATCAAGTTTGTGCCTTATTTCCCTTGATAATGCTTCTTTTTTAGTATAACCTGGTTTTATAATTACATAATTATCTGTATATTTCTTTACAGCGTCTAAAGGGCCTGCCATCAGTCTTTCACCTTCATAATCAACGACTCCAACTGCTATTAAAAGTGTTGCTGCCCTTACGTAATTTCTAGTCCCCCTAATTATAAATGCGCCCTTTTTAACAAATTCACCAGATTGAGGGGTCTTTGAAACCTGGTCTGGACGGACCCAGTACACATCCTGCGATCCAAATCCTTTTGTCCATGCACTTGAAAATGATGCTGCAAATGAAGCTGCTTCATCTATGGTTGTCTCAGGTATTTCTTTGCCCTGGCTTTTTATTATAACAGATGGTGCTCCATGGATATCTGAGTGGAAATAGATGTCGTTGTTTTCCATATATTTTTTTACCACTATTTCGTTGGAGTTTGCGTCTCTTCCCCCAATCACTAAAAATCCGTCTGAAGAAAGGAACCACCGCAGCTTTTCAAACCATTTAAGCTCTTTTTTTACCCTTTTTTGAGGTAAAGTAACCCTTTCCATTTCTATTTCTTTTTTATTTTTTGCCTTTTCAATCTCTTTTTTTGTCTTTTCAATTGCAATATTAACCCCGCTTATTTTTCGCTTGGCCTTTTTAGCCTTTTCATAATAAACTTCAGCGTTTTCAGGGATTTCAACTTTGGCATCTATATTTATAACTTCATCCTCAATTTTTAGGGTAAGATTTCCAAGTTTATCCAGAGATTCAATTATATCTGCACCTGCTAAACCCTGTTTTCGGGCGGTTTTAAGTTTTGAAGCTATTTCATTCCAGGAATACTTTTCCCTTGCATCTTTTATAATATCAAGGATGCTTTGAATTTTCCCATAATTAGCATATAATAAATCCCCTCTCTTTTTGGAAACCTTAATTGTTTTATGGAATTTATCTAAAGTTTCTTCCTGTATCTTCAGCCGTTTCTCAAACTTCTTGACTTCAGCCCCCCATACATCTTCATATTCGTTCTTAATGGTTTCCCTTACTTCACTGCTGAAGAATTCGTCTGCTGCCTCACTGTATGTTTCAAATGTTTCTTTTTTGTAATTTTCATAAATTTTAAGGTCAAGAGGCAGCACATCTTCCTTTCCATCAGACACTATTTGTGGGTGGAAGTTAGATGTTCGGAGTGGTTCAAAAAGTTCATATATCGTGTTATAAATTGAATCCAAGTCACTGCTTGAAATTTCTGCAGCAGGTAAATCCTTTTGAACATTAGATCTGAGCAGTATTTCTTCAGAATAGATACCGCCTAATCCACTTCTTGCAAGAGTTCTTATAACATCAGAGTCCGAATTTCTAAATACATCCTCCAGTTCTTCTTTCTTGACTTCTAAAGGATTTATACCTCGTTTTGGGGGGTATTTGTACTCTTCTTTAGATGATATTTTCCTATCGCTCCACAGTTTACGTTTAAGTGGTAAAATAATCTTTCCTTCTTCATCAAGGAGTATTATGTTACCTTTAGCAAACAGCTCAATTATTAAAGTAAATTTCTTCTCTTTAGCTACATGCAGTTCTACAATTCTATCAAAATTGTACTGCCTTATATCTTCCACTGTGGCCCCTTTGATATATTTCCGAAGGAGCATTGGAAAATTCGGAGGTATTTGGGGGTTAGGTAATGGATACTGAGTCATGTGCATTCTTCTTCCTGCCTGGAAGACTATATCAACCCTCCCTTTACCCGCCACGTGAAATCTTATTAAAACAGTGTCCTTTGTGGGTTGATATGCCTTATCAACTCTTGCACCTTTTAATAAGTCTCTTAATTCATGACAAACAGCGTAAACATCTACATTAGACATATTTTTCATTTTATCACACCTCAAAAAAATTTTCTATTTTTTTGGGTTCAGGAAATCTCGAAAGAGGTTTCCTTCAACCTTGAACTATATTTGATTTTGGTAGAGGAAAATCTGTTATGATTCTTTGATTTTCTTCACCTATTAAGCATTAATTATACTATAAAAATAATAAACAAATCAAATCATCGATATATTATTAATATATAACCTACATAATACAATACACTTATGATCTGAGTGTATTGCAAAATAATTCTATTTATTTATGTAAATGAATTAAATTAAAAAGTTTATTTATAATAAATAAGTTAAATTAAATACACAAAAAACCTATTTCTGCAATACCAAACGTAAATTATTAAAGACATAAAAAAAATTCAAATTTATGCAAATTCATAAAATGTAGTTTTGAAAATTTGTAACAAATAAAACATTTATTAGTAACCCCACCAAACTATATAAAGAATTTTCTAATTAAATACTTTATGTATATTTGTTAGAGCATTGATTAAAATTCGCCGCTTAACAAATTAATGAATTTACGAGGATAAATAATCTAAATAATAAAATATTATGTTGATTAGAAAAGAATATTAGAGGAGGAAAAACATGGACACAGATGGAAAAGTAGCTTCCATTCACACAGTTGGAGGAATAATAGCAGGTTACCTCTCATATATATTAAGTAGCGGAGTAATATTTAAAAATGAAGCGATAGCAGTTATAGCAGCTTTAATTATCCTTTATGCATTAGGTCAGCTCTCAGAAAGACTATTTGGGAAAGAAGAGGTTAATGGGCTCAAAGGATGGCTGTGGAGCGGTATAGTTCCTTTCTTCTTTATATGGATCATGGTATGGGTTATATTCGCAAACCTCCAGTAAATAATAAAAAAATTTCTTTTTTTATTTAATTCTTTATTTATTTTTGCACTAAATACCAAAGGTTCCATAGAATATCCATATAAATACAAACAGTAAAGCCAGTAAAAATACCAGCGGCGCAAATATCCTGCTTACAGCTACAATAGAACTGATGGTGGTTACAAGTTCAGTAGCATTTAATGGACCAAATGTTTTAATATCTTTAATATTGGCCACTTTACAGCCTACTGAAACATCTTCCAGGTCATTTAAAGCTTCTTTTGTACACTTCAAAATAGCACCTATTATTTCATCCTGCATCTTGGTACCTACAGGATTATGGCCTCCAGACATTGTATTTACGAAATGAGTATCTGTGGTCATTACTTCTGCATAATCTAACCCTAATGTTTTAACTTTTTCCAGTATAACATCTCTAAATCCAATGACCATGTTATTCGAATCTAAAAGTATGTATGCTGTTTTTTGAGCTCCAACTTCGATAACCATCACTTTTACTCCGCTCTGGCCAACACCATCTTCTTTAGATACGCTGTCTAATGGATCACTACTGCAGCCGACTTTAATTCCATTTTCCTGCTCTGGAGATTTAAGTTTTTCAACTGCCCCCATAAGCTCGAAAACTTCCTTGTTACCAGGTAAAACCCTTCCTCCTTCGCCTTTAAAGCTGTTGTGGCAATCGACCAGTACGACATTCTGGGCCTCACATGAAGCTTTTGCAAGATTCATAAGAGCAAGACCAACACCAAAATCTATATCATCAAATCCATCAGGTGCAAATGTAGCAAGCATCAATAAATCCTTACCAAAATACTGTGCACCAATTACTGCACCTTCATTTTCAACTCTAAAGAATTTACTAGCACTTTTAGAGTAATCCATATCTTCCAAAGCCTCTTTAACAACTTTTTCTATTTTATTTATTTCTTTTGAAGCTACTGGATTAAAATCATGGGTAGAAGGCCCGTGTGATACCATTGTAAATGTATCAAATTTATTTGAAAGTATGGTAGGCATGTTTCCACCCCCAATATTTCCAAGCGGGCCCGGATGAACACATGGAGATAAAAAAATTGCTTTAACACCATTTTTACCTTTAAAACTAAAAATTCCAGTTAAGGTATCGATGGGTTCACCTATATCTTCAAAGAGTGTTTCCATAGCTGGAGAGCCTTCTGTAATATGAGCTAGAGCAAGACTTAAAAGTTCTAAACCACCTACCCCTAAATTCTTCCTCATAGGAGATTCTATAACTGTTACAAATGAATAAATTGCAATGACAAGTATTACCGAGGCTATTACTATCTTTACAACGATGGCTATTATGCTAAAGTCACCCATGTTGGTAGTTACACTTGTTAAGAAAGATATAACCACCAGCATACTCAGTATAAGTGCTGGCTGAACTACAGATATAATAACTGATTTTAGAAGACTTATATTAGATGTGCCCCATATTACAAGGGTTCTAAAAGCAAATGCAATTACACAACCAAATATTAAAGCATTTAAAACGTAATTATTCACAGTGAATACCGATACAACACTCCCAATTAGGTATATAACTCCAACTATCATCATGGAAGCAAGGGCAAGAAACATGGACTGCTTCATTTTCATGTGTCTACCTTTAAAGGAATTTACCATAGGTTGAGTTAAACCTCCACCCATTATAGACATCAAACCAAAAACTAAAAAGCCCGTTGAACCACCATAAATAATACTGTAAAGTATAGAGTCATTTTGTGATGGTGCCAATAAAAAAGAGATGCACCCTATAATGAAACTTAAAAACACCATACTAAAGAGAGAAATTCTGGTTGGTGGAAGTGTCATAATATATTTTGTAAGACTTACAAGTTTATTTTCACTGGACATAATCAACCTCAAAAATCTAATTTTATTCAAGATAGTAAATAGCTATTATACCTATTTACATAGATAACATTATCGTTTCAAAAAGTAAATTAAGTTGAAAAAAAATACTATTTTGGAAATTTATAACAAAAGATAGAACTATACTAATATTAAGTGTATAAAAATACAGAATATTAATTCTAAATAGAAAAAATGAATATTAAAAGACTATATAGGTGAATGTATGAATGTAAAACTTAAAACACCTCTTTCAAAAGAAGATACAAAGCAATTGAAAGTGGGAGATATTATATACATATCTGGTACCATTTACACTGCAAGGGATAGGGCCCACCAAAGAATATTAAAAGAAGGCTCACCTGTAAACCTAGACGGAGCAGTTATTTTCCATGCAGGCCCTATAATAAAAACCATAGAATCAGCAGAAGGTGTAGATTATAAAATTGTCGCTGTAGGTCCTACAACAAGCATGCGGATGAACCCTTACCAGCCAGATGTTTTAAAATTAGGAATAAGTGCCATAATAGGAAAAGGCGGTATGGACAGTGAAACTGCAGATGCGCTTGTGGAAAATGATGCCGTATACCTGGCAGCAGTGGGCGGATGTGCTGCATTATATGTTAAATCTATTAACAAGGTAAAAGGAGTTAACTGGATTGACCTAGGAATCCCTGAAGCCATATGGGAACTTGAAGTTAAAGATTTTGGCCCGCTAATTGTAGCAATGGATTCAGCTGGAAACAATCTTTATGAAGAAGTAAGGAAGAAAGTAAATACCTCATAATCATTTATTAAAGTACAGCTATTTAAAACCTATTTAATTACTTATTAATTTTTAAAACGATTTTTATGGAAAATTTAAAAGATAAATGCACTCTTGAAGGTTTTATAGACACCCACATCCATACTTCCCCTGACATTAAACCAAGGATATTAAATGATATTGAAGCTGCATATGGGGCAAAGCAGGAGAAAATGGGGGCAATTGTAATAAAATCCCATGTTGAATCAACTGCAGGGAGAGCTTATATTGCAGAAAAAATATCAGGATTTAAAGTAATTGGAGGAATATGTTTAAATCTAAGTGTGGGTGGGCTAAATCCAGATGCTGTTAAAGTTACCGCTGAACTTGGTGGTAAAATAGTATGGTTTCCAACTATCTCTGCTTCAGATATCTCAATAACTTATGAAAACATAGAAAACATTCTGAATATTATTGCAGAAAAAGAACTAGTTTTAGCCACAGGCCATCTAAAGCCAGAAGACATATTTTTACTCCTCGACTATGCAAAAAGTCTGAAAATTAAAAAAATAGTCATCAATCATCCATTAACGGGAGTGGTAGGTGCAACTGTAGCTGAACAAAAAGAAATGTCCAAATATGCTTATCTTGAACACTGTTTCGTTGCATGCATGGAAAAGCATGACAATTTAGATCCAAATGTAATTGCAAATGCAATTAAAGAAGTAGGACCTGAAAGATGTATAATGGCTACAGATTTTGGGCAAGCCCATAATCCTGTGCCTGTTGAAGGGATGAAAATGTTTATAAATTCCATGATTAAACGTGGGATTAAAGATAAATACATAAAAAAAATGTGCGTCCAAAACCCTTCTAAACTGTTTTTAGACTGAAAGATGCATTTATTTAAATATAAACTCATTTCTTAAATAATTCCCTATTTTAAATAGTCTACCCTCAAAATTACATATCAAAAAAATAAGCTATTTTTAAATTAATTAAAAAATTCATAACATCCTTTGATTCAAATTAGTCTGATTTTAACATATGCCCCCAGTACCTCCTAATTTTTGTATTATAATTTGAATATTAATATATGCAGTTTTTAAAAAACTTAATAATATACATGATTAATCATTATGAAATATGTTTATATCATGCAACACCAGTAAGTTATCTGTTAAAAATGGAGGAGGTTGAAGGAAACCCCTAAGAGGTTTCCTGAACCTTTCGAAAATCATTTATGATTTTCGAAGGCCTGTGGAAACTGTCAAATCTTCGATTTGACGCATCGAAAATTTTCAATTTTCGAATGCTGCGTTTCCTCGGCCTCGAATGCGAAGCACTCGAAAACCGGGGGTTTTTGCATGCGTCAAACACATTGTGTTTGACAGTTTTCGAGGGCTATGTGTTCGACGGCCCTAAAAATATAAAATTTTTCGGAGGAATCAAAACGAATATAAATTTAAAGGTTTTAGGATTTCCTTTGGCTATACTTCTCTTTATAGTCATGATGCTTATTCCTACACCCGGTTTAAGTTATGCAGGACATGCAGCGCTTGCACTCTTGATTTTTGCCATAATTATGTGGGTCACTGAAGCCTTACATTTAGCCGTGACATCGTTACTACTGCTTTTTGTTCAGCCATTAATTGGTGTTGCTGATTTTAACAGTGCCGTTATCGGTTTTGCAAACGGTATTATCTTCCTGATGATTGGAGGATTTATTATAGCAGAAGCTATACGTAAAAGTGGACTTGCACAGCGCTTTACATTTACACTGCTTAACAGATTAGGTACTACTCCAGATAGAAGTCTTTTTGTGGTTATTTTCTCAACTGGAATTCTTTCAGCGTTTATTGAGAATGTAGTAGCATATGCAATGCTACTTCCAATTATAAAAGAAATTATACCTCTTATGGGTGTAAATGACCCTGAAAAAGGCGGCAGTAATTTTGCCAAAGCCATGGTTATCGGAGGATCCTTCGGTTCACTGGCAGGTGGATTCGGTACAGAAATAGGAACTGCACCCAACCTGATGGCCGCAGCTTACACTCACATCCCCTTTGTAAATTGGATGATCTTCGGATTCCCACTTGCAATAATACTCCTGTTTATAATCTGGAAATGGTTAGGCTTCATATACAAACCAGAAGTCAAAGGTATAATAGGTGGAATGGACACTATTAATGCTAAAATGGCAGAATTAGGTCCTATGAGCCGAATGGAAAAATTCACTCTCGGAATATTATTGTTCACCATATTATTATGGGTTACAACAAACTACACTGGAATAAACAGTTATTCAGTTGCTTTAATCGGTGCAGTACTCCTATTTGCATTTAGAGTAATTGACTGGCAGGACGCACAAACTGGTGTTGATTGGGGCCTCATAATATTTTTTGGAGGAGCATTATCCTTAGGAGCAGCACTGCTAAACACAGGAGCGGCAAACTGGCTAGTACAACTCATAATAAGTTTAATGGGAAGCAACGCATCAACACTACTCATCATGATCGTGCTCATGATCATAGCAGTTACAATAACTCAGGTAATGTCTAACATTGCATTATCCGCGATTTTGATACCAATAGCAGTAACTTTAGCACAGGCACAGGGACAACCAATTGGAATTTACGCAGTACCAGTAGCAATAGCATGCAGTTTATCATTCATGTTACCAATGGCAGACCCAACAGTAGCAATGGCATACGGAACCAAGTATATTAACATCAAAGAGATTTTCAAAACAGGAGTACCCCTGGTTATAATCGGGATTATCTTGACCATACTTGTAATGCTGTCACCATTAGCTGCACCAGCCCTAGGAAGAGTCTAAAACACGGCATAATTTGTAGTATTTAAAAATTCTACAATTTTATTTTTTATTTTTAAATATTTAAGAATTAGTTTATGTATTTAAGAGCATGATAATTAAAACGGAGGAAAAAATCATGTATAAAAAAATATTGTTAGCTACAGATAACTCCAAGCAAGCAGAAAAAGCCGGAGAACACGCTATTTCAATGGCAGGTTCAAAGGGTGCAGATATCATTGTTTTATACGTAATCGATGCGTACTACAAATATGCACTTCCACAAAAAGATTTAAGGGAACAATTAGATGAACAGCTACGTGAAGAAGGAAAAGAAGCTGTTGAGAAATTTAAATATAAAATAGAAGAAGAACAATGTGCAGGTAACTGTAAAAATATTAACCTTATCACTATGCTTAAAGAAGGTAAACCCGCCGATGTTATACTTAAAACTGCAGAGGAAGAAAATGTAGACCAGATAGTGATGGGAAAGTCTGGTAAACATGGGATAGAAAAATTCCTTCTTGGAAGTACAGCTGAAAACGTGGTCCGAGGCTCAAAAGTTCCAGTTAATGTCATATCTTAAGTTAAAAAAACAGATCATGAGTAATAACTTTCTTTTTTAATTTTACAAAAATTTTTTAATTAACATTCACTTTATTTTAAGTGTATTTTTATCTTTTTTCAACTCTTTACGCTCAGTTATATCTCTCCAATAAATAGATATTCCCTCAGCAGATGGATAAACACTGAAATCAAACCATTCTCCAGTTTTATACATGCTTGGCGCTTCAAAATGTTGAATTTCGTTAGTTTCCATTGTTCTGCGGAATGTTTCCTCACATCTGGTTTTTACAAGTTCCGGAAATCTTTCCCACAGATTTTGTCCAATAAGATCATCTGCATCGACGCCGAAATATTCAGCTGCGCATTTGTTTACATAAATAAAATTCCAGTAGTGATTTAATGCAATGAAATTATCCTGAATGCTGTCTAAAATTTCAGTTATTTGACGCTTGCTATTAATGAGGCTTTCTTCGGCATGTTTACGTTCAGTATCATCAAACATATAACCTTTAACCTGAATTAACTCATCTAAATCGTTGAAAATACCAACAACGTTAGCAACAACATGGATTCTCATACCATCAGATCTTCTCTGCCAGCTTTGATAACCCAGTATCTTACGCTCCTTTTTCAGGCGAGTAACCATATAAGGCCAGTCAAATGGGTTAGATTCAAGAATATTCCATTCAAGAGCCATATCACAGCCATCAAATCCATAAATTTCTGCAAAAGCAGGGTTACACTCAAGAATTTCACCTTCAGGAGTTGCAATAAAATCCCCAGTTAAGTCCTCATCAAAAAGGAGCCTGTATTTCTCTTCGCTCTCTTTAAGGGACTCTTCAGCCCGTTTACGTTTAGTATCATCAAACACATAACCTTTAACCTGAACCAATTCATCTGAATCATCAAAAATACCGATAACATTTGCAACAACATGAATTTGTATTCCATCTGGCCGCTTATGCCAGCTTTGATGATCGTAGATTTTATATTCTATTTTTAATGAGGTGATCAAATTAATCCAATCATCACGGTTGAAATCGCAAATATTTGATTTGACAGCTTTTTCACAGTTATCGAAGCCGTAAATTTCTGCAAAAGCAGGGTTACAATCAATAATTTGACCACAAGTAGTTGCAATAAAATCCCCAGTTAAATCATCTTCAAACCAACGCTTGTATTTATCTTCACTTTTAAGAGGTTCTTCATTTTTACTTGCAGTTATGTCTTGAATCTGGACTAAGTAACCAGCGTTAATAGCAGCAATGTTCCATTCAATAAAAATAGTTTTGGACTTTTTAACAATATCATGGTAGCTATCTCCACTATTTTGAAAATTTAGAGGAGTTTGGAATTTAATTAATCCTTTTTTAAGTAATTCGTCCTTTTTTGAAGCAACATAAGATTTATTAAATAAATTAAGTTTCGCACAATCTTTTAATGAGGAAGCTCCAGTAATTTTTAATGCTGATGGGTTAGCATCAATTAACCTACCTTCTTTACTGTAAAAAAGAATTCCCATAGGAGATTTATCAAATATCTCTTTGAAATTATCGTAAGTGAGTTTTACTTTTATCCCTCCTCATGCCCAGATTATTAGATTGATTTTATACTATTTTATAGTTTCTTATAGTAAATGATCAAATATTTTTGACGCTATTTAATAAGATAATTTGTTTATAGTGCTTTCGAAAATACGATTCTCGAATACCTAAAATTTGTAAGTTTAAACAGTTACGTCACTGTAAAATAAGTTATGTTTAATTTAATAATTAGATTAGAATACATCCAAATTTTTAATCAAATAAACTATCAAATATAAATAAAAATTAGACTATTAACTAGCGCGTCAGGGAAATGTAAATTAAGAACTAAACAAACATTATTTAAAAAGAATTCAATTAAGCTAAAATAAAAATTAAAAAAGAATTGAGAATTTAAATTAATCCATATCCTCAAATCTGCCTTCTAATTTTTCCATTACACCAGGAAGACTTGTGTATTCCATTTCATCTGCAGGTAACCTGTGTGGTTCAAATGGACCGTGCCTTCTCATGTAATCTGCTATTTCTGCTGCCTGTTTCCTTGCAGGGTCGTATGCAGGATCATCGAACATATCAGCAGGCCCTACCAGTTCACCATCTGCAATTTGGAATCCAAGAGCCATAACTCGTGGAGGTCCGTCAAATCTTACAGGGTAAGCATTTTTCTGTCCTACAGGCATTAATGGGCCGTTGTGTGAACCTCTCATCCATCCACCGACTAAGTGTGGGAATGCAAATGGTTCTACAACTTCTCCAGCAGCAGGGAATCCTGATTGTGACCTTACAATTGCAACTGGGTCGTCTTTACCAACATATGATCCAGCCATTAAGTTTAATCTTTCTGTACTTATTGCAGCTGCTATTTCATTGTCGTCTTTTCTTATAACACGTTTTATTACGTATCTGCTTATTGATCCAAGAAGTGCGAGTGCATCGTACATTTCTTCAGGACAGTTCATTATAACTTTTTTGTGTTCCATTACATCGAATATTTCAAATTTGTATCCGTTGTGTAATGAAGGGTCTATTACAAGTCCAGCTGTGTTAAAAGGGTCTGCAAACATTCTAAAAATAGGTAAGTTAAATGCACCAGGTTCTGTTTTATCGCAACAGAAAACAACTACAGGGTCACTTGGCCTTTCTTTAAATTCCATCTCTGCTACACCAGGGCCCATTCCTTTGATGTTTCCTGAGAATGTGTCTGAGAGAAGGTCTTGACCTGCACCGTAAAGTTTTAAATCTTTTGCGATTGCAGTTGCTTCCATAAATGCATTAAATGCTAATTCATGGATTTCTTTGTTTTCTTCACCCTGTTTGTGGGTCATTATAAGTTCTGTGTCGTCCCCACAGTTGGTTACATAATAGTCTGTAAGAAGTTCTTCTTCTTTTGCCTTTGCAAGGATTTCTTCACATTTTGCAAGTAATGCAGGGTGAGCTATTCCGTGTCCTGCAACACTTCCAACGTCTGCTTTAATTACGCTAATTGTAGTTTTCATACAAAAATTCCTCCAATTATTATAAAAATTTTTTTTAAACATTGAGGAAAATGCAACGCATTCGAAAACCGGAGGTTTTCGATGCATGCAAAATTCATAGAATTTTGCTGTTACGAAATAAAAATATAGAAAATGCTATACATTTTCTATCTCACGAAAATCTACGATTTTCGATGATTTCGTAAACGTCAAAATTTTCAATTTTGACAACATTTTCTGAACCCAAAAATCTTTGATTTTTAAGGTTGTAAAAAACTGATTAAAGGTGGATTCAGTTATTTCAAATGAACAGTTTAAAGTTCAAAAATATTAAAAACATTGATACCGTTTATATCACCCTTAACTCTATAAAAAATATGATTCTGTATCAATATAAAACTTACTATGTCACTGTTTTCCTGAAATTTTCTAGAATTTTATTTAATATTAAATAGTCATGTTAGATATCTATTATGCTCATAAATTTATTATACTTAGTGATTTAATTAATTTACAGGTTAAATAAAATGATTTAATTAATAGCAGAAAGGATTCATAAAATTTAAGATTATATAACTAGAAAACTATTTAGATTCTATTTTACTTCTAACCTCAAGGGCCATTTCCATTGTGGTTGCATTGCCGCCGCAGTCACAAGTTACTATTTTACGTTCATATAGGACTTTCATCAATGCATTTTCAACTTTACGGGCCGCATCATGTTCTTTAAGATAATCAAGCATCATCACTGCAGACAATATCATTGCAGAAGGGTTTGCAATATTTTTTCCAGCAATATCCGGTGCCGATCCATGCACTGGTTCAAATAAGCCATTATTTTCCCCAATATTAGCTGATGGTATTAAACCAAGTCCCCCAACAAGTCCTGCACCTTCATCTGAGAGTATATCTCCATATAAGTTCGTTGTGACAATCACATCGAACATTTGAGGTTTTGTAATGAAAAACATTGCTGTAGCATCCACATAAAAGTCACTGGTTTCAATACCATCGTAACCTTCAGCGACATTATAAAAAGTATCTTTAAACAATCCATCTGTTTTTTTAAGTACATTTGCCTTGTGAACAGCGGTGACCCTGTTTCTTCCATTCTCTTTAGCATATTCGAAAGCAAATTTACAAATTCTCTCACTTGCTTTGGTCGTGATAATTCTTTTAGCCGTTGCACCATCTTCTGTTTCTTCTTCAATGCCAGAATAAAGGCCTTCTGTATTTTCTCTTACAATGATAAAATCAAGATCGTTGAAAATACTCTTCACACCAGGGTAAGATTTAACCGGTCTCAAATTAGCATAAAGATCTAATTCCTTTCGCAGTGTTATAATAGCACTTTTTTGGCTACGAATGGAGGTTACCGCTCCAAATAGGGAGGCGTCACAATCTTTTGCAATTTGAATTGTTTCATCAGGTATCGTGGTACCAGTTCGCCTGAAACACTCTTCTCCAGCGCGTGCTTTTTTATAATTGAACTTAATATCCAAAGCATCTAAAACCTGTAGTGTTGCATCCATAACTTCCTTTCCAATGCCATCCCCAGGTATAACTGCTATATCATACATTAACTCACCGAAATATCCTTTGTTGATAATATATATTTTTCTGTATAAAATATGCTTTTAATTTTATATCTAAAATTCATTTTTTAAAATGTTTTTGAATCTTAAAATAAGTCACATTCTCAATTAAATATTTTTAAGGTACTAAAATAGTTAATACCATTTCATATATATTTTACATAATTTAAATTATGTATATTCATTTAAAATAAAATTGTATTTATTTAATCCATTAAAATTAGGATAAAAAGTGGTCCGGCACCCTTTTAAAGCTTAAATATGGAATAGCTTAAGGGCACCATTGTATAGTATAACTTTAAAGAATATAAATTAAATGGCATTTGTGAAATATGTCACATTATTGTAGATAAAGACTATTTTAGATCAGATAAGTTATTCTATTTAAATAATTAAATTATTATTTTAAAAATAAGGGATAATTAAACATGTGATTCCATATAATAAGGACAATTAATCAATTGTTCATATTATTAATTACTTTTAGCAATTATTTTACAGAGATTATAAAGAAACTTTGTGCAAAATTATATTAATGTTAACTAGCATATAATAACCTACTTAAAACCATCCTTTGCGCATAATACTTTAACTAGAATATTTACATCAAAAATGAGGGTAAATTAAACAAGGTGTGATATAATGTGGGACATATTCCAATCCATTGGAAGCATTGCCAAAGTTAAGGAAAAAGGATCATTTAGAAACTACCAAAAAAAGCTTAAAGGATATCAAGAAAACGAAGCCACCATTTTAATTGATATGGGAGTATTATGTTTCGAGAATGAAAACTTTGACAAATCACTACAGTATCTTGAAAATGCTCGTCGAATATATTTTAATCTTGATGAAAAAGAAGCCGAAGCTTTCGTATCAGACATAATAGGAGATGTTTATCTTAGTAAAAGGGAGATAGATAAAGCTTTAACAGAGTACCAGAGATCATTTAGAAGGTATGCCTCAATAAAATCACCCATGAAAAATGAGATGTTTGAGAAAATAAAAGAAGTAGAAAATATAAAAGAAGCTATAGAGCTTGCAAGTGAAGATAAAATAAATGCCAAGATGGAAGAAGAGTCTAATTATGAGGATGTAGATGAAGAATTCATTGATAATACTCCTGAAGAAGAGGAGTGTATAAAAGAAACATACACATGTAAACTTAACTATGAAAAAATAGCTCCTAAAATAGAAAATCTTATGGGTATAATTAAAAAAAGATACGCAGTTAAAGAATACCTGGAAAATAGATATGAAATAAGTTATATTAGAAAATCCCTTATTGAGGCACATAAAGACCTAGAACATGAAAAAGAAGCAGTACTATTTTTAATAATGGGTAATTTTTTCCTTAAAGAGGAAAAAACATACAGTGCTATGCAAAATTTTAAAGATTCATTTAATCTATTTTATGAAATGGGAGATAATGAAGGAAAGGCATTTTCCCTTCTTTTTTTGGGGATAACATACTATGTATTAGGTAAAGAAGATAAAATATACAGTATATTTAAAGAAGCGATGAATATTCTTGAAGAATTAAAAGATATCGAAGGAAAATCAGCTGCAATAAATATTATAAATACATTATACAGCGAAGATATATGTTTAGATAACAAATATAGCAACACTGCTACTACCTAATTAAACTAATTAATTCCTTTAATTTCATATTATTTTTGATTTAGTCTTATAATTTATCTTTTTAGCTATTAATTTCTAAAATGTTATAAGAGGATACTACTTAACTATTTTATAAAAATAAATTTTTAATACAACTCATTCCATTAAATATATTCCAAATGAAAGACAAATAATATATAAAAACCATCCAAATGCCAATATTTGTTCTAAAATTGCAGTTATATTAAATTATAATCTGTAGGTTATGAATATCAAACAGGTGTATAAAATGGAAAAGGAAGAAAATATTAAAAGATTAATCCAAAATTTTAAGGATAATGATGACCATGTTCGTCGTCAAACCTCAGAACTTCTTGAAGAAATTGGAGAACCTGCTGTAGATGAACTTATTCAAGCTCTGGAAGATGAAGATAGAAATGTTAGAAGAGGAGCTGCCCTCGCCCTTGGAGAAATCAAAGATGAAAAAGCCATAAATCCCCTTATAAAAACTCTTAATGATGAAAATAAATGGGTTAGGCGTCAGGTATCAGGTTCACTAGGAAATATGGGAGATGCAGCCGTGGACCCCCTCGTTGATGCTTTAAATCACCCTAACTGGCGTGTTAGGGGAGGAGCAGCATGGGCTCTTGGAAAAATTGGAAATAAAAAAGCTGTTGAACCCCTTATACAAGCATTAGATGATGAAAGTGGTTTTGTTAGAAGCGGGACAGCATGGGCCCTCGGACAATTAGGAGATAAACAAGCCATTGAGCCCCTAAATAAAATTACAGATGATAAAAGTACTTTTGTTCGTAAAGTAGCAAAAGTGTCCTTAAAAAGACTGGAATAAAAAATATACCATCTTTTATTATCACTTTTTAAATCAAATAAGTCTAATTAAACAATTGGTTTATATTTACTTGATTTAAATAAAAAATCGTCCATCAAATTTGAGATACAACTACAATATTCATCAATTTATAAAAAATAATAATTACTTTTAATAATCATCGTTACATATAGTATTCAAGCATAAAGTTGGACTTTGAAGTATTGTTTAATTACTTTTTTTAATCTAATAATTTGAAGGTGTTATATTGAAAGTTAGTATAATCGGCGCAACAGGAAGAGTAGGCAGGGCTGCAGCATTCTGTCTGGCTGAGGAAAACTCAGTTAATAAATTAGTGCTTATAGCTAGAGAAGAAAGCGTTGATAAAATAAAAGGAGAATCATTAGATATTTATGATGCGCTTGCTGCAAAGGGAGTATATGTTTCTATAAAAACTTCTTCTGATCTTAACAGTATTGAAGGTTCAGATGTAGTTGTTTTAACTGCAGGGGCTTCAAGAAGGCCAGGAATGGAAAGAGCAGATTTAGGCTCTCTTAATGCAGAAATAGTTGCAGATTATGCAAGAAAAATTGCAGAAATTGCTCCAGATTCAATAATACTTGTCATAACTAATCCAGTAGATGTTATGACTTATGTAGCTTTAAAAGCATCAGGATTTAGTAAAAATAAAGTCTTTGGCCTTGGAAATCACCTGGATTCCTTGAGATTTAAAAACTATATGGCAAAACACTTCCACGTGCATGTAAGTGAAATACATACCAGGATAATCGGCCAGCACGGCCCGCATATGGTCCCTCTTATAAGTTCAACATCCATTGGGGGTATTCCAATTGAATATTATTCTGCGTGGGATTACTTCACAGGTTACAAACCATTTGATATTAAAAAAACAATTGAAACTGTAAAAAATGCAGGCAATAATATAATCAGTAAAAAGGGTGCAACAGAATACGGGCCTGCATTTGCTATTTCCAACATCGTAACCACAATTTTAAACGACGAAAGGAAAATATTAACAGTCAGCGCATATCTCGAAGGAGAAATAGAGGGAATAGATGATGTTTGCCTTGGAGTACCAGTTAAACTTGGAATAGATGGTATAGAAGGTATATTGCCAATAAAGATGAGTGAAGAAGAACGAGATAGTTTTATAGAAGCTGCAGAAATGGTTAAAAAAGATACAAAAAAGATTATGGAAAATTTAAATTTAAATTCAGAATATCCATAATACTACTCTTTTTTGTTTATATACTAATTTAAATAATCTTTTTTTAGTATTCAAATGCATTTAATCCACAAAATTAAATCTAATTTTATATAAAAATAAAAAGATAGTGGAGCTATTTGGTATCATTTCCAGTTATAGGTTTTGTAGGTTTAGTATGATTAGTATTTGAGCTATTACTTGAACCAGACTTATTTGTAGTATTTGTAGTTACATGTTTTGTACTACTTAAGTTAGTGGATTTACTTTTTGAATAAGACGAATCAGAACCACTAGAATAGTCTGAGCCATTTGTTGAATTATTTGACAATGTAATATTAGGAATTATCTGTGTATTTTGAGATGCGAAAATGTATCCCACAACACCCAGTAAGATGAATATTATCAATACCAACCCAATGGTTAATTTTTGCATTATGGTTTCTCCTTGAATTAATTTTAAAACTTTAGTTCTTGATGCAAATCCATCAATAATTTGTAGATTTTTTTAGGGATTCATCTACTATGATTTGCAATAATGATTATGAGATATATTTGAAATATTAATCTGTTATATATTAATTTATTGGAATATGATAGAATGCCATTTCTATTTTTTAGCATATTCATATCACAAAACTTTATATAAGTGTTCAATTATACCATTCATCACTACCTAAATTTTGAACATTGTATAAAAAAAATAAGAATATGAACCATCTTTTCAGAAATATGTCATTTTCGGAAAATAGTTTCCGGTAAATTTATATAATATTATTTTAAAATAGTATCAGCTTATAGTAACTACAAAGAGTCTAACAAACAGAGGAAACAAATATGACTACAATTGGTATTTTAAATTTACAAGGAGATGTTTCTGAACATTTTGAAGCCATGAAAAAAACTGCATGCGACATAGGCAAAAATGTAAATGTTTTTAAGGTAAAAACCAGTGCGGAAGTTTCAAAGTGTGATGGTATAATAATCTCAGGTGGAGAAAGCACTGTTATCGGGAACTTAATGGAAGAAACAGGTATTAAAAAAGTAATAGTAGATCAAAATATACCTGTAATGGGAACATGTGCCGGGATGGTTCTCCTTGCAAAAAAAACCGATTATGAGCAACCTTTGCTTGGATTAATTGACATGGAAGTTAAAAGAAATGCATTTGGACGGCAGAAAGTTTCATTTGAAGATGATATTGAAATTTTTGGTAAAAAATTCAAAGGCATTTTTATAAGAGCTCCCTACATTGAAAAAGTAGGGGAAAATGTAGATATACTCTCAAAGTATAATGAAAGAATTGTTGCAGTAAAAAGTGGAAAACATATTGCCACAGCATTCCATCCAGAGCTTACAGGCGATACACGAATCCACGAGTACTTCATAAAGGAGGTATTAAATTGTGCGGAATAGCCGGAGTCGTATTTAAAGACAAAAAACTTCACCCCGTAGGAGAAATCATGACCAGAATGCTTGATGCCCTACAACACAGAGGCCCAGATTCTGCAGGTTTTTCCATATATGGAGGCCTTGGTCTAGCAGAAAACGAATATCTGCTAAATATTGAGGTAAAAGAAAAACCGGGTCTTTTAGATCAAGTTAAAGAAGCAGTAAACACAGTTACACAGATCGAAACAGAAGAAATAATTCCATCCGTGGAAAACTACAACATTTACAGATGTAAAATAGCCCTTAATTCATTTGAGGAACTTAAACCACTCATCATGGACGTGGATAAGTTAGAAGATGTAATTGTACTTAATGGAAGTCATTCATTTGAAATGATAAAGGATGTAGGATCTGTAAAAGAAATTGCAGATAGATATGATACTTATTCAAAAATGGGAACCCATGCAATAGGTCATACAAGGTTTTCCACCGAAAGTATAGTTGACCGTTACCATGCACACCCATTCCAGAGTTATATTACAGCAGATATAACTGTGGTTCACAATGGTCAAATTACTAATTACTGGAAAATAAGGGATCCTTTAGAAAGGAAAGGACATATATTCGAGACAAATAACGATACAGAATGTATTGTGCATTACATAGCTGATAAATTACACGAAGGCTACAAACTTGAGGAAGCCTTAGAACAATCAGTGAAAGATATGGATGGCCCATTCTCATACATCGTTGGAACACCAAATGGTGTTGGAATAGCCAAAGATCAATTAGGACTCAGACCTGGTGTTCTTGCTGAAAATGATGAAGTGTTCGCCATAGCCTCTGAAGAGGTTTCTCTTCGTGCAGTAATGGATACACACGATATAGACCAAATATCACCAGGGGAAACAAGGGCATATACAATTTAACAGGTTTAGGTGATTTCATGAGTGAAATAGTAATTGATGCTAATTCAAAAGAACCAAGGGAAATAAATCGTGCCATTAAAAAAGCTGCCAAAGAACACGATAAAATCATTATAAAAAATCCAAATGCTATGCATTATATGCTTGCAGGGCTTACAGATCCAGTGGAAGTTGTAATTGAAGGTTCCGCAGGTTACTTTGCAGGTACCATGATAGATGGAGCTAAAGTACACATAACTGAAAATGCAGGATGGTTCCCAGCAGATAATATGACTGGTGGAGAAGTCATAATAGATGGGGCAGCTGGAGACGGCGTTGGACAGGGCATATACGACGGTACTGTTGTTGTACGAAGGAATGTAGGTTCCAGAACTGGAGAAATAATGAAGAATGGTACCATAATAGTTGGTGGAAATTCTGGATTTATGAGCGGGCTTTTCATGATGGGAGGACGTATAATCGTGCTTGGAAATATTTCAGATGACGCGGGTGAATCCATAATAAGAGGAACCATATACGTTCTTGGAGATATAAAAAGCCTTGGTAAAAATGCCAAAATTGAAGAAATTGACGATGAAGATAAAAAAGAACTTAAAGAACTCTTACCTGCTTACGGATTTGAACTAGAAGAAGGAAAATACGATGAGTTCAGAAAAATAGTTCCACGAAGTAAACGACCTTTCTATGGTAAAGATACAGAGGAAGGATAAGGGGGCGATACTATTACACAAGAACAAAAAGTCGCGATGGTTGGGACACCATGCCAAATGGTCGCAGCAACTAAAATGGACAAACTCCTTAATGAAGAATTCCCAGTAGATATTAAAATTGGACTTTTCTGTATGGAGAATTTCTCTTATTCATACATGAAGGAAATGCTTAAAGAATACGATGCAGATATGAAGGATGTTTTAGAATGCAGAGTTGAAAAAGGACATGTATGGTTCTTTTTAACAGAAGACAGGACTGTGAAAATTCCTTTAAGCAAGGCAAAAAAATGCGTCCGTAAAAACTGTACAGTATGTACGGACTTCACATCAGAACTTTCAGATGTATCAGTAGGTTCTGTAGGCTCTCCGGAAGGATGGTCCACAGTTATAATAAGGACTGAAAAAGGATTAAAACTCATAGAAGCTGCAGAAAAAGACAATTATATACAAACAAAACCAATTGCAGATTCTGGACTTAAAATAATGGAAAAACTTGCAAAAAAGAAAAAAAGTGAAAGCAAGGAAGAAATTAAAAAAAGGGAAAGAGTTGGAAGACCTGTATTATACAGAAGGGAAATATTTGGAGACGAATATGAAAATGAGGTTTCAAACTGCACTTTCCAGGACTTAAAAGGAGACGTAGTAGATATAGGTGCATGTGTCCTCTGCGGAGCATGTGTTTACGCATGTCCTGAAGAAGCCGTTGCAATAAAAGACAGGAAACCTGAACTTGTAGGTAAATGTGTTGAAGGATGCAACGCATGTTATGTTGCATGTCCTAGGACATATATTCCAGATGAAATATTAAGCAAAGAAGCCGATAACAAGCCATTTGGAGATTACATCAAAATAGTATCTGTAAAAGCCCCTATGGTAAAAGGTCAGGACGGAGGAGTTGCAACAGCTCTCTTAACCTATGCATTATCCAGCAATATGGTTGATAGTGCCATGATTGTTGATAAAAGCAGTATTGAACCATGGAAACCCGAAGCTAAGATTACAGATAATATTGCAGAAGTTCTTAAGGCTTCAGGAACTAAATACTCAGCCTGCCCAATTTTTAAACCACTTAAAGAATCTAAAGAGGGGGGAAGTTAAATGCCATTCAAGGTAGAAAAAAACAAAGAACTTTGCAGAAGAAACTTCGACCGACCTGGTTGCTGCTGGTACATGTGCGACAACAGAAATGAAGAACTCTGCAAAAACTGTTATTCATGTTTTAATAACTGTCCTCATGGAGTTTATGAGATAATTGATGATGAATCTTATCCTATACATCATGAAAACTGTGTTGGATGCAGAATCTGTGAAGAAATGTGTCCAAATAATGCAATTGAAGTAATTGCAGTCCCAGAAGATAGGAGAAATGTCTGGTCATTTGCAGACCTTGTAGAAATTAACAGGAAATCAACGGAAGGTTCATACAAGGTAAGAGGTTGTGGAGCAACACGTGTTATTCCAACCTTCGATGACCTTGTAATTGTACCCGCTCAAGTTTCAAGACCTCCTATTGACAAGTACAGGGAACCATGTAACACAAAAGTAACTCTAGGATCCCGATATGCAGAAAACCCAATTGAAATTGACACTCCAATAATGATTGCTGCAATGTCATTCGGTGCATTAAGTAAAGAAGCAAAAATAGCACTTGCAATGGGTGCAACACTTGCAGGTACTGCAACAAACACCGGTGAAGGTGGAATGCTTCCAGAAGAAAGGAAATACGCATCAAAACTCATAGCACAATACGCATCAGGAAGATTTGGTGTGTCTGCAGATTACCTGAACAATTCAGAAGCAGTGGAAATCAAAATAGGCCAAGGTGCAAAATCAGGTATGGGAGGACACCTTTTAGGTGAAAAAGTAACAGCAGACGTTTCAATGATAAGGAAAATCCCAGTGGGAACTGACGCTTTAAGCCCAGCAAGACACATGGATATTGTAGGTCCTGAAGATCTGAGCATGAAAATAGACCAGTTAAGGGAAATAACAGACTGGAAAGTGCCTATAATCGTTAAATTCACTTCAGGTAGAGTCAGCGACGACGTTAAAATTGCAGCAAAAGCAGGTGCTGATATAATTGTTGTAGACGGTATGCAGGGAGGAACTGGTGCAGGACCCGAAGTGGTCACAGAGCATTCAGGTGTTCCAACCATAGCAGCAATTGTAGAAGCTGATGAAGCCTTAAAACACGTAAATCTGCGTAAAGAAGTGAGCCTTGTAGCTGGCGGAGGTATCAGAAATGGTGCTGACGTTGCAAAGGCCATTGCTTTAGGCGCTGATGCAGTTTATATAGCGACATCTGCTTTAGTTTCACTTGGATGCAGAGTTTGCCAGACATGTTACACAGGAACATGTAGAAAAGGAATTGCAACCCAAAATCCTCAGCTTAGAAGACGTTTAGATTACGTAGAAGGCGGTAAACAGGTTGCAAGATACATAGAAGCCATGACTGAAGAAGCTTGTATGTTGACTCAACAGGCAGGAAACACTGACCTGCAGAAACTTGAAAAAGATGATTTAAGGGCACTAACTGTTGAATCATCACTTTTAACCGGCGTTAAAATGGCCGGATTAGAGGCTCCTGTTAAATATTAACAGGAATCTTCCATTTTTTCTTTAATTTTTGAATTAGAGTTAAACTTTTTTTGAAAACGTTTTATACATATTTTTTTCCTAAATTTTTATACTATTGATCTACACTCTTAAGAGCTATTTTTAAGATACCTGATCAAATATTACCACAAAAGTTATATATGATGCTGTAAGAGTTTTAACATCGGAAATCGGTTTCCTACACCCCCCTTCCGTCGGAATACGGAAACACGTTTCCGGTGAATGAAATGTATAAATTTCAAATTCAATGCATTTTACATCTATAAAATCAGAATAGAATAATTGGAGGAAAAATTGTATGATTCTTGATAGTGGTGATACAGCGTGGATGTTAATATCCACTGCACTCGTAATTCTAATGACGATTCCTGGTGTAGCCCTATTCTACGGAGGTTTAATCAGGAAAGAAAATGTTTTAAACACTATGCTACTTTCTTTTGTTACCTTTGCAATAGTAAGCGTTCTATGGTTTATTTACGGTTACGATCTAACATTTGGTGCTGATATGTGGGGAGTAATAGGCAGCATTACAAACCCTGTATTCAATGGAGTACTTGAATCAAAATCTCTTGCAACCTTAGCCCCTACTATACCCACAGGCCTTTATGCAATATTCCAAATGACATTTGCGGCTATTACAGTGGCACTTATATCCGGTGCTGTAGTTGAAAGAATGAAATTTTCAGCATGGCTTGCATTTGTACCAGTATGGCTTACACTTGTTTATGTGCCTGTAGCTCACTGGATGTGGGGAGGCGGATTCCTTGCACAGCTAGGTGCTCTTGACTTTGCAGGAGGTATAGTTGTACACTTAACCAGCGGTATAGCTGCTCTTGCACTTGTTCTCGTCCTTGGGGCAAGAAAAGATATAAGATTACTTCCTCATCACTTAGGATATTCCGTAATGGGTGCAGGACTACTATGGTTCGGATGGTTCGGATTTAACGCAGGATCAGCATTATCTGCAGGGAACTTGGCAGTTTCGGCCATGATTGTAACCAATACCTCTGCTGCAGTAGGTATGATTGCATGGATGCTTATGGATAAACTAAAAACAGGAAAACCTACTTTACTTGGCGCATTATCAGGTGCAATTGCAGGACTAGCATCTATAACACCTGCAGCAGGATATGTAAATGTTACAGCAGCAATAATAATCGGTTTCTTTGCATCAATATTTGCATACAACGCAGTATCCTGGTTAAAACCACGCCTCGGCTACGACGATGCTTTAGATGTATTTGGTATTCATGGAATATGCGGTATCACTGGTGCCGTTGCAATTGGTATATTCGCAAATCCTCTTATAAACAACGTTACCACCGGAGGTATTCTCTTTGGAAATTTCAATTTACTAGGAGTCCAACTTTTAGCTATTGCAGTTGTTGCAGTTTATTCATTTGTACTCACTGTTGTTATTGCTAAAATAATCGACAAAATCATCGGACTTAGAGTTACAGATGAACATGAGGTACAGGGTCTTGATGTTAACCTTCATGAGGAATCCGGCTACAGATTATCTTAGGTACATATAAATGGGCAAATACCTAAATAATGGAAATATACTGGAAATAGAAGTAGTGAGTTGTGAAAAATGAAAAAGATACTAGCCATCATAAGACCTGATAAACTGGAAGCTGTGAAAAATGCTCTTGAGAAGATTGGATGCCATGGGATGACTGTAAGGGACGTAAAAGGTCGTGGTCGACAGCTTGGAGTTACAGAAAACTACAGAGGTCGGGATTACAGAATAGATATTCTCCCAAAGACTGAAATTGAAATAGTCACTCGAGAAACAGACGTTGAAAGTATAGTCCAGACCATAATAGAAACAGCTAAAACTGGAGATATTGGAGACGGAAAAATATTCATATCATCAGTTGAAGAGGTTATAAGAATCAGAACTGGAGAAAGAGGAGACAAAGCAATTTAACTTGCTCGATCCATATTTGATCTCAAACACTAAGTGTGTTTGAGTATTTTTTATTTTTTTGTATGTATTTCTATAACCTTAAGTGCAGAAGGTATTCCATCAGGACACATGCAGAAATCTGGATGGAGCCAAAATTCATTATTTTTTTAAACTATTTAATAACTTTCTGAATTAATTAAAGAAAATTCCAGCTTTAATATAGTAATTACTTAATTTCTAGAAACATTTATATATTCTAAAATTTAATAGTAAACCGGAAGCATGTTTCCTTATTCCGGCATGAAAGAAAAGGAAATAAAATAAGGTAACAGCCCACGTAATTTAGAATTAAAAGGAAAATAGTAATTTAAAACAAACTTGTCATGATATAATACACATTATAACCCACATATTGTGTAAATTAGATTATTATAACAAAAAGGTCACTAATCTATTTAATTTAGGAAAAAGGTATGTATTTAAACCATATTTTTCTAAGTCAAATTGGTTAATTTGTATTAAAAAAACGATGATTAATCATGACAGTCGAAACTTTTATATACGATTAAGTAGTAAGTTTTACTATCGGAAGGAGGTTTCCGACATCCGAATGTAGACTTAACATAGGATGGGGGGTGTGAAATTATAAAACGCATATCTGGTGCAAAAATTGATTGAACTTAAATTAAAAGAAAGGGCTTTTAAATATCAAAAAAGCGATTATATACATTACATTTAAAAAAAAAACTCTCAACTTGCAATTTAATACAAAATAAACAATAATATGGAGGAAAAAATATATGGTTCTTGATAGTGGAGATACAGCATGGATGCTCGTATCCACAGCTTTGGTAATGCTCATGACCGTTCCAGGCGTAGCATTATTTTATGGTGGTATGTCTAAACGAGAAAACGTTTTAAATACCATATTTATGTCACTTATAGCTTTTGCAATTACAAGCGTAATATGGATTTTATACGCATTCCCACTCGCATTTAATGCAAGTGTGGATCCTTGGGGATTAATTGGTGCTCCGGCAAATCTCCTGTTCAGCGGAATAGGCGTAGATGACCTTGCAGCACTTGCACCAACCATACCTACCACAGTTTACGCAGCGTTCCAGATGACATTTGCAGCTATTACAGTAGCGCTTATATCTGGTGCTGTCGTTGGAAGAATGAAAGCATCATCATGGATAGTCTTCTCAGTAATCTGGGTATCATTAATATACGTCCCAATTGCCCACTGGGTATGGGGTGGAGGGTTCCTTGCACAGCTAGGTGCTCTTGACTTTGCAGGAGGTACAGTTGTACACATAAATTCAGGGGTTGCTGGTTTAGCTTTAGCACTTCTCCTTGGAAAAAGGAAAGACATTGCATTACTACCTCACCACTTAGGTTACTCCGTAATTGGTGCCGCACTTCTCTGGTTCGGTTGGTTTGGATTTAACGCAGGATCAGCATTAACAGCAGGTGGTCTGGCAGGATCTGCATTCCTCGCAACCAACACTGCTACTGCAGCAGCAATGATCTCATGGGTAGCAATAGACATAATAAAAACAGGAAAACCAACCATTCTCGGTGCTGTTTCCGGTGCCGTAGCTGGTTTAGTAGCTATAACTCCAGCAGCAGGTTTTGTAACTGTAGACGCTGCAATAGTTATCGGACTTATAACTTCAGTATTCTCATACTTCGCAGTATCCTGGTTAAAACCACGCCTTGGTTACGACGATGCTTTAGACGTATTTGGTATACACGGTATTTCTGGTACATGGGGAGCTATTGCAACAGGATTGTTCGCAGCACCATTCGTAAATTCCCTGGGAACTGGTGTTTTCTACGGAAATCCTGGACAGCTACTTACCCAGATAATAGCCATAGTTATAGTCGCAGCCTACTCATTCATAGGTACATTAATCATAGGTAAATTAATAGACATAACTATGGGTCTAAGAGTAGACGAAAAAACAGAAATCGAAGGCCTTGATACCAACTTACACGAAGAATCTGGTTACAGGATTTAAATAAAGTGGATGTGATTAAATGAAAGAAATAATTGCAATAATAAGACCAGAAAAATTAGAAAAAGTAAAAGCTGCACTTGAAGCAATTGAATGCCACGGGTTAACAGTTGTAGACGTGAAAGGTCGTGGTCGACAGCTTGGTGTTACAGAAAGCTACAGAGGCAGTGACTACAGGATAGATCTCCTGCCAAAAACAAGGCTTGAAATTATCGTAAAAGATGAAGAAGTGGACGAAGTTGTTGACACCCTGGTTAAAACAGCGCAAACTGGAGACATTGGAGATGGGAAAATCTTTATATCCCCAGTTGAAGAAGTTGTAAGGATCAGGACTGGAGAAAGGGGAGAAAAAGCCGTTTAAATATTTAAACGGTTTTAAACCCTAACTTTTACCCCCTTTTATATTTTTTAAATTTTTTTTATTTATCTTAAAACTGCAGAAAGACCCTTAATTTTACAAAAACATACCCATATTTTAAAAAGAATAATTAAAGCGGTAAAAAGTAGCCAATATCGATTTAAATCCTTGGCGGAATTTATATGTACGAGGAAATAATACCCAATCTGTACATGATTAAGACAGGCAAACCTAGTTGCACTTCCTATCTAATTTTAGGAACTAAACTAAACGTTTTAGTTGATTCTGGGATAAATCAAAATTATGGAATCCTAAAAAAAGATTTAAAAGAAATAGGGACTAACATAAGGGATTTAAATCTAGTTATAAATACCCATGAACACGTGGATCACTTCGGCGCTAATCGATACCTCCAGAACAAAGTACCAATTATAACCCACCGCTATGCAGCCACCAAAATTATATCAGCAGACGATGAAGTGCTGCTTTGCCGCGCTTATGGACATAATCCTAAAGGATATCACGTACATTTCTGGTTAGAAAACATGAATGTGATAGATCTTGGAGATTGGTTTTTAAAAATATTTCATACTCCAGGGCATACCTCAGGATCTATATGTATTTATGAACCCCGTAAAAAAATCTTAATATCCGGAGACACAGTATTTGCTAAAGGTACTATCTCAGATATATCCAGCTCCGGAAGCTATGGGGAATATATTAATTCACTGGCCAGATTAAATACCATGAAAATTGATTTGTTGTTACCAGGACATGGTGCCATATCTAAAAATGTAGAAAAAGACATTAAAAAAGCCATAGATAACGCTAAAATGAAACATGAAGAATTTTTAAAGAAAAAAAATTCCCATTAAAAAATATTTAATATTATAATCCATTTTTTTAGGTTATTGATTGTTTTATTTTGCTTTTATTTTTTTATTTAAAATTTACATGATTTATATTACTCTAGATTCGAAATAACATTAGATTTTTGAGTTTTTCAAAATGTTTATATACCAAAACAAGTATAGTTTTAACTACCGGAAGCAGGATTCCTTGATCCGGTATGGAAGTGAATTTTTATGGAAGCAAAAAAAATTATAGTTCTGGGAGATTCAGATTCAGGAAAAACTACAGCATTAGAATACATATGTGAAAATTTAACAAAAACTACAGCATTAGACTACGGAAAAGCATTGATAAACGACAAAAAGGCATACTTCTTTTGTTCTCCAGGAAATAAACGATTTGCATTTATGCAGGACATAATATCAAAGAATCTGGATGGGGCCATTATAGTTATAGATAATACAATAAGTATCACAAAAAATAACATGAAATTGATTCGATTCATTGAAGAAAAAAGAGTTCCTTATGTTATATTTGCAAATAAGCAGGATATAAATAATAAACCATTAGATATAGATGTCAATGCACCAATTATTCCAACAAACGCCATAACAGGGCAGGGAATCAAAAATGGCTTAGAAAGGTTATTTAAATTAATGAGTAGTGAACGTATGAAATTTAAGCAAATTGCAGTTACAGCATAACCACTCATAAAAACTCAATACAATTATAAATACTAAATTACAGGTGATTTTAATGATAAAAATCCTGATTTTAGGAGCTTCAGGTTCTGGAAAAACCACTGCTTTGAAGCACATAAACAACCATGAAAATGTATCTATTTCATCATTTGACTATGGAAAAGCAACTATTGGTGAAGATACAACTTATCTTTTTAGTTCTCCAGGTATAGAAGGATTTAAATTTATAAATGACATAATATCCCCCGATATTGATGGAGTTATAATATTTATAGACAATTCAATAGGTACTACCGAAACAGATGAAGAAATAGTCAACTTTGTAAGTAACAAACAAATTCCTTATGTTATATTTGCAAATAAGCAGGATTTAAACAATTCTAATTTAAAGATTAATTCTGATGCAATGGTTATACCTTCAATTGCAATAGAAGGAATCGGGATTAATGACGGCCTGAAAATGCTGCTTAAATTAGTTGAAAATACTGTAAATCAGGACGCAAAGCATAAAAAAGAATACAGTAATATAACTAAATCAACAAGCGACGAAAATATAAAACCCAGAAGAGAATTCAAAGATATAATCAAAGATATTAAATCAGCACACCAAAATGATCCACAGAAACCAGATTTTAAAGATCTGGTTAAAAAAATTAAACCATCACGTAATAATGACGTTGAAAAAGCGGAAATTTGCAAATTAAAGTTAATAATGCATCCAATAGAACTTGATAATGTAAAAAAAGCATTAGAAGACTTTGGATTTTCTAATATAACTATAACTAAAATTGGTCACCTTAACAGTGGGTCCACATCAAAAGAAACATATAGGGCCAGCAGATATGATATAAACATCCCCCAAAGAGTACAGCTAAGCATGGTAATGAAAAGGGAAGATGTTAAATATGTAATTCAAGCCATAGAACCTATTAAAACAGAAGATATTATGGACGAAATGTTTATATCTCCTGTAGAAAATGTGATAAGAATTAGAACTGAAGAACACGGCGAAGAAGCAATTGAATAAGATTTAGATAGTAAATTAACTGAATTTAAATAAATTAATTTTAAAAAAATAAGAAGGGTAAAATTATTTACCATCCTCTTGACTGGAGCCTTTCTTCTTCTGGGATCTGGCTTATTTCAAGACCAGGCATAGCTTTTCCAAGCCCTCTTGAAACTTTAGCTATGATTTCAGCGTCTTCATAATTGGCTGTTGCTTCAGTAACTGCTTTTGCGACTAATTCTGGATTTTCTGATTTAAATATTCCAGATCCAACAAAAACACCGTCTGCTCCAAGCTGCATCATAAGTGCAGCATCTGCAGGTGTTGCAACACCACCAGCTGCGAAGTTTACAACTGGTAATTTTCCAAGTTCAGCTGTCTGTTTTACAAGCTCGTATGGAGCTTCAAGTTCTCTTGCAATTCCCCACAGTTCTTCTTCGGTTTTATTTCTGATTTCCCTTATGGTTCCCTGTATCACTCTCATGTGTCTTACAGCTTCAACCACATTACCAGTACCTGCTTCACCTTTTGTCCTTATCATGGCAGCCCCTTCATCTATTCTTCTTAGTGCTTCGCCAAGGTTTCTTGCCCCGCAGACAAAAGGAATTGTAAATTTCTTTTTATCAACATGATATTTTTCATCGGCAGGTGTTAGAACTTCACTTTCATCAATCATATCGACACCAAGGGATTCTAATACCTGTGCTTCAACAAAGTGGCCGATTCTAACTTTTGCCATAACTGGTATTGAAACTGCGTCCATTATCTCAATAACCTTTGAAGGATCTGCCATCCTGGCGACTCCACCTGCAGCCCTTATATCAGCTGGGACTTTTTCTAGAGCCATTACTGCTACTGCACCTGCATTTTCTGCGATTTCGGCCTGTTCAGCGTTGACGACGTCCATTATGACTCCGCCTTTGGTCATTTTTGCAAATCCTTTCTTTAAAACTTCTGTTCCATGTAACATCGATTTTTCCTCCAAATGATTTTGTTAAATTAAATTTTTTTCCTAAATGCAAGAGTTAAAAAGCACCATTACTTAAAAACATTGTTTAGGTTAACATTATATAACAATTGTTATATTATAAATCTTTTTATAGATTATTTATTAATTTGATTTCAAAGATTAAATAGTTTAACGGAATCCTTTTTTGGATACTTAAAAATTACAAGTGTACCTGATCTAAATATTAATCCATTTTAAATCTTTAGGAATTAGTTCTCAGTTGCAACTATAAACTGGAGTCCCATCTTGATTTTATGATAAAAAAATTTCTAAACAGATGGAACTCATAACTGCACACAACTGCTGGTGACACAATTTTTTTCAAATTTTATATGTTTATTTTTTGACATAATATATTGATATTTAGTACTACAAATTTTTTGCAATGACTACGTTAAACAGTTAGTTCGTTATAGTTCAGTTTAACGAAGTATCTAAGCACATAATTTTCAAAATTTAATAGAATAAAATAAATTTAAAATTACCAAAAATCACTCACCAGAGATACATGTAGCCAGTAATTTACTTTAATTTTTTCAATTTTTATAATAATTATAAATTTCATCAGGTAAAAACTACCTTTTCATATTAAAGCTACATAAACTAGCATTTTTTTTATTTTGCAAATTAATAGATCAATTTCAATGTTACCCCCTATTAATAGTTAGATTTTTTGATATTGCCGTAAACTTAAAGTATTACTAATTATAATATAATTAATATATCGAATTAATTGATTTATATATAAAAAAGGAGATCTAACATGAAAATAGCAGATGAATTAAAGGGTAAAGAAGTTATAGATGCAGCCGGGAATAAAATAGGCGAAATAAGTGATGCAGAATGGAGCCCTCAAACCAACAGGGTTGAATCGCTGATTGTTACAGAAGGAGGGGCTTCTGCTAAACTGGGAATGGGCAAAAAAATAGAAATACCCTACAGCGAAATTAAAACCATAGGCGAAAAAGTGCTCTTAAACGGTGTAAGTAAATCTGAAAGTGTAGAAGAACCTCCAAGCATAGAAGAAATCAAAAGAAGGGAAGAAGAAATATAAAATTTCCTACTAACCCCACTTCAATTATTCTTTTACAAATTACATACCCTAAACTCAAAAAAGAGATAAATATCCCCATTACTTATTTTTACAATCTTCCCCTTTATTTTTATAAATTGTATTCTATTCATTTCCATTACTAAAAAAATACAGACAATATAAACTAATTTATGGATCTATCACAGTTATGAGTTAAAATTTTAAACTTAACAAAATAAAACTATTCTAGGGGGGAGATACTAACGTTTCATTTATCTAAGCTCAGATAGATTTTTAATTTAATCATATTAACCTTTCATTTAAATGATCAAACAGGGTTAACTATATAAAAAAATAGTCTAACTTGATAGTAAACAAGATTACAGAATATACTTCAATTTCCAGTTAGAAAATAGCGAAATATCATTGGAAATAAAAATTATTTAAAATTTAATAAGTCTTGGTCTAAGTTTTAGAAAGTACAATTTGTAATTTATATAGTTAAATAAAATTTAGTAATTTTCTAAACATTCGTCCTTTAAAACCCGGGCATCCTCATTTGCAGGATTTATAAGTATTGCCCTGTTAAAACACTCTGCTGCTTTTTCAAACTCATCAAGCTCCATAAGGGCTACACCTTTATTGCTCCAGATAATATCATTTTTAGAATCTAGCTTTAAGGCTTCGTCGTAACAATTTAAAGCTTCATCAAACCTTCCAAGCTCTAAAAGGGCATTACCTTTACGATTCCATGTTGATGCATCAGGTTCCTCTTCAAAGCATAACTCCAACGCTTTATCATAAGCCGTAAGCGCTTCTTCAGTCCTTTCTAATTCTGTCAAAATATTTCCCTTTGCATTCCATACATCCGGATTTTCAGGTTCTATTTCTAGAATCTTATCATAGCACTTTAAAGCATCTTCAAATCTTCCAAGCATCTCCAAAATAAATCCTCTCCAGTACAACACAGCAGAATTAGCTTTATTTATCTTTAAAGCCTTTGTATTGCACTTTAATGCTTCTTCAGGCTTATTTGAATTTAAAAGTGCTATTGCCTTGTTGTTCCAGACGAACTCATTCTCAGGATCATTTGCTAATGCCTTATCATAGTTTTTGATGGCTTCATCGAACTTACCTAAACGTGACAGATTGTCCCCCCTCTTATTTAAGAGATAAACATCGTCAGGGTCGTGTCTTAAAGCTGCAGTATAACACATTACAGAATCATTGAATCTTCCAGAATCAAACAATATATCTGCTCTTTTGGTTATCAAAGCTTTTTCATCTATTTTTTCGCCTTCCCATTTATCAACAGGATATTTCTTAAACCTTATTACCTGGAACAGTGAATCATCATCTGTATCATCAGGATACATCTTTCTAAATTCTGCTTCCAGCTCTGCAGCATTCTCGAAACCCTCTTCTCTTGCAAGATTATCATCTTTAATGATATCTTTAAACTCCATAATCTCTACGCCGGTTACTTCAGCTTCAAATAGCTTTTTACGCTCTTTAGATACGAGATTCCAGTAGCAGTGAAGACGATCCCCTGGAGAAAGTGGCTTTTTCCATAGTTTCCTTATTGTGGTAGTTTTTTTACCTGTTATAAGTTCTAGATGACTGCTTCCAAATAATAATATAGGCATATACGACCTCCGCCTAATAAAAAATAATAATTAATTAATTTATAAATTCATTTCCAAATTCTGCTGTTTTTATTCTCACTCTTTTTAAGAATGGTTTTACAGTCTCACCAATTTCTTTAAGTTCATCCCTTGAAGGAACATGAGTACCATGTAGTTTTTCATCTAATACTCTTTTATCTCTGAATTGTTGAATTGTATATATATCCGTTGTTATACTTTTTGCAATTTCAATTACATCTTGAGGATCCATTAAGAAGGGTACGTAAGTTGTCCTGCACTCAAGATATATTCCGCTGCAAATTTCCATACTTTCTTTAACTTTATCCCCTATATCTGATCCTATAATCTCTTCGTACTTATCAAAAGGAGCCTTAATATCTAAAGCTACATAATCCAACAGATCTATAAGTTCAGAAAGTTTATCAGGAAAACATCCATTTGTATCCAGTTTAGTTTCTAATCCCTGGTTTTTACAGTATTTCAAGATTTTTTTCACATCATCATACTGTATAAGAGCTTCCCCTCCAGTTATTACAACGCTGTCTATAAAATCAATGGAACTTTCAATTTTTTCAATGATTTCATCAAGTTCTACTGATTTTCCATTGTCTATGAGTTCAGGATTATGGCAATATGGACACTTTAAGATACAACCTCCTGAAAAAATAACAAGGGAAATTTTTCCAGGAAATTCCAGAGAGGATACGATCATATCTCCTATCATCATTTAAATTCCGACCTCAAATATCATTGATTACCCAATTAAATCTTCAAGTATTTTAATAAACCGGGCATCTTCTTCCATTGTTCCGACACTTACCCTTACCCAGTACTCATCCAATCCTTTAAATGAAGCACAGTCTCTTACAATGACTCCCCTTTTTAAGAGCTCTTCTGCAAACTCACTAGAGGTCATTCCAGTTTTTTCAACACCTACAAGCAAATAATTTGATTTTGAAGGGTAAACCTCAAGTTTATCAAATTTAGACATGTTTTCATATAAGAATTCTCTGCTTTGAATTCCAATTTCTATTGATTTTTGTATATATTCTTTATCATCCAGTACTGCTGATGCTGACTCATAGGAAAGCTTTGTAAGGCTGAATACTGGTTTTACCCTGTGCATGTATTCTATAAATTCAGGATTTGAGATTGCATAACCTATTCTCATTCCAGAAAGTCCAAAGACCTTAGAGAATGTCCTGAGCAAGAGTAAGTTATCATAATCTTTTACCATGTCAACATTGTTAACTTCTGAAAACTCAAAATATGCTTCATCTGCAACCACAAGGGCATCTGTACTTTCAAGTACTCTTTTAATATCTTCTTTATCTATTAATGTTCCTGAAGGGTTATTTGGAGTGCATAAAAAGATTATTTTTGTTTTTTCAGATAAAGCGGCTATTATTGAATCCACATCAAGTTCGTTTTTTTCCATATCCCATTTGGCATATACTGGAACTCCACCGTGGATTTTTAAAGTAAACTCGTAGTACATATATGACGGTAAAGGGACTATAAATTCATCGCCGGGTTCTATTAATGTTTTCCCGAGTACATCCAGAATTTCATCTGCCCCATCTCCACCTATTATTATATTAGAACTGTCGACTCCAGAGTATAAAGCTAATTTCTCCTTTAAGGGTTCTAAATTTGTTTCAGGATACTGGCTTATTAAATGGAGACTATTTTTTATTGCTTCTATAGCTTTTTTAGACGGGCCAAGTGGATTCTCGTTTGATCCGAGTTTTATGATTGTTTCAGGATCGATATTATATTTTTGTGCTATTTCGGGGATTGATTTTCCCGGAACATAAGGGTCAAGTTTTTTTACAGTTTCTTTTACTTTAACCATAGTGATCACCAGTTACTGTATTTGTGTGTATTTTAAACATCATGCGATTCAATGACCGCTTTATAATCAATTATTCATTTTTTGCCAGTTGCGCGTACCTTACAGCATGATCCTTAATGCCTTCTATTTCTTCATCTGTAAGCTTTCGGACCGCTCTTGCAGGAGCACCGATAATTAAACTTCCTTCTTCAAATTCTTTTCCTTCTGTAACTAATGCTCCTGCCCCAACAATACAGTTTTTCATGATTTTTGCACCATTTAAAACAGTGGCATTCATTCCAATCAGGCAGTTATCTTCAATTTTACACCCGTGTAAAACTGCAGCATGCCCTACAGTCACATAATCTCCTAATTCAACCGGATAATTCTTTGATGAATGTACGACGCAATTGTCCTGAACATTAGAATATTTCCCAATAGTTATAGCTTCTATATCTCCTCTTAAAACAGCATTGTACCATATTGAAGATTCTGCATCGATTTTAACATTTCCAATTATTTTTGAACCTTCAAATGTCTTAACACTTTTATTTACAGTGCTCATTTGGTTCACCTACTTAAAAGTTAGTTAATTCACGGCAATTCCATTTTAAACCATGTTTAAACATGCAAAAACCACAGGTTTTTACGGTTAAATAATTGAAAGATTATTTAAACACAGTTAAATCCAATTTTGATAAATCTACTTATATTATTCCATGACAAATGATAAATCTAATTATCATATTTTATAATCTTATATTCCTGTTTTACTAAAACAAGTGTATTTGAAGGTATATCTTCATAAATTATAGTACCAGAACCTACTGCTGAATTTATGCCTACTTTAACTCCGGGATTGAAACTGGAATTTATACCTGTTTTAACGTTGTCTCCAAACACTGCACCAAGTTTTCTCACACCGCAGTCAAATTTTTCGCCTTTAATTTTCATCTTGATATTTTTATTATCAAAACGCAGGTTTGCAATGTTTGTACCTGCAGCAACATTACAGTTAGCTCCAATTACTGAATCACCAACATATGAAAGATGATTAACGTTAGTACCATCCATTATAATTGAATTTTTAATTTCAACTGCATTTCCAACATTTACATTGTTTCCAAGATAGGAATATTTTCTCAAATAGGAATTAGGCCCAATATCACAGCCTTCTCCAATAAAAACAGGCCCTAAAATGTAAGTTCCAGACCTAATGATACTGTTTTTTCCCAGAACTACTTTGCCGTGGATTGTGACTCCTTCTTCAATTTCACCCCGGATATCTTCTTCCATTTCACTTATGAAATGTTCATTGACATTTAGAAGTTCCCATGGTCTTCCAACATCAATCCATTTATTATTAGATTTAAGCCCTCGTACTATCTTATTTTCGCTCATCTGAATTTTAAGGGAATCTGTTATCTCATATTCTCCTCTTTCAGACTTTTCTGTCCTGTCTATTGCATCAAAAATTGTTTTATCAAAAAGGTATATCCCTGCATTTATAAGGTTACTTGGAGCCTCTCCAGGAGCTGGTTTTTCAATAATATTTTTAATTATGTCGTTTTCTATTTCTACAACTCCAAATGAAGATGGATCTTCAACTTCAGTAAGCATGAGAATTGATGAAGCTTCCTCTGACTCATATTTTGCTATTAAATCCACAATAAGCTCGGGATCAACTATTATATCCCCATTCAGAACTATAAACTCATCATTAATCATATCGCAGGCAGAATTTATGGCATGTGCGGTTCCGAGTCTTTTTTCCTGAGTGATGTAATCAATGTTAACTCCAAATGAAGAACCATCTTCAAAATAATCTTCAATTGCCTCTTTTTTATAGCCTACAACCATTATTATATCTTTAATACCAGCATCTCTCAGCGCTTCTAAATTATACTGGAGTATTGGTTTTCCCCCAACCTGCAGCATTGTTTTTGGTCTTGTTAATGTTAACGGGCGCATCCTTGTGCCTTCACCTGCTGTAAGCAATACTCCCTTCATAGTATTCCCTCTATAAATTCTCTGGATTTATTTCTAATTGATTGAGCTATTTCTACAGTTCTACCCTCTAAAGTAATCCTTATGTAAGATTCGGTACCAGAAGGCCTTATTAGAACCCAGCTTCCATCTTTCATGGAAATTCTAACTCCATCTATGAAATTGACATCATTTACATCTTCAAAATAATCTGGAAGTTCCTCTTTGACTTTTTCCATTATCAGTGTCTTTTGAATGTTTTCACATTCTATTTTATCCCTCACTGTTGGATAACTGGGTATTTCATTTAAAAGTTTAGAAAGAGGACCATATTTTTCCACAATTTCTATAACCTTAAGTGCAGAAAGTATTCCATCAGGACACATGCAGAAATCTGGATGGAGCCATGTACCAGAAGGTTCACCACCAAATGAAGCATTGCATTCCACTATTGCCTCTGCAACATGAACATCTCCCACTTTAGTACGTACTACTTCACCGCCGGATTCTTTCATACATTTATCCACACAGAATGACGCGTCAACAGTTGTAACTATTTTTCCACCAATTTTACTTGATACAAGGGCTAAAAGCTTATCAAAATCCGCCATCTTTCCCTCATCATCAATTGCAACCATCCTATCTGCATCACCGTCGTGTGCAATTCCAAGATCCGCTCCGGTAGCTTTAACAACTTTCATAAGTTCAGAAAGATTTGCCTCTGAGGGTTCTGGCATTCTACCCGGGAAAAATCCATCAGGTTGGCTGTTTAAAGTTAAAACTTCACAACCTGCCTTTCTAAGAACAATTGGAGATACAAAAGAACCTGCCCCATTTGCACAATCGACAACGACTTTAAGGCCTCCTTTAATATCTACATTGTTCAGTAAATCATCCATGTACCCTGAGATAATGCTGCTGTTATCTTTAATATCCCCTATATATTCCCATGAAACTTTAGAGAAAGTCTTTTCATGGACTATTTTTTCTATTGTTCTTTCCTGATCCTGGGTGTAAGCCATACCTTTTGGATTCCATAGTTTTATTCCGTTGTACTGGGAAGGATTATGAGATGCAGTTATCATGATTCCGATATCTGCATTGAGTTTCATTGCTGCATATCCGACCAACGGCGTTGGAACCATTCCAAGCCGAATTACATCGCAGCCGCATTGTAATATCCCTGCGATGATTGCATTTTCAACCATCTTATTTGAAGTCCGTGTATCATACCCTATAACAGCTTTACGCCCTTTTCCACCAACATATGTTGCTGCTGCCATTCCAACATCTGTTATTAAATTTAAAGTGATTTCACTGCCTATTTTACCTCTGATACCTGATGTACCAAATAGTCTTGGAATCATATCTGTCATATAATACACCATTTTTACTTAATTAGGCTCCAAATTTTTCAGACTTGTTCATGAAATCCATCAATATATTCATGATATCTGAGCCTCTTATTCTGCATAATCCGCCATATGCTGCTGCCCTTTCATTAAAACTGTTAACATTATCCACTTTAACTTCAGGTCCCTTTATGATAATAGGAACGGGATCTCCTGTGTGATCCATTACAGAAATTGGAGTTGAATGATCTGCTGTTAAAATGAAATAAATATCGTCTATTTTCATTATTTCCTCAATTACGGCGTCTATTTTTTCGATGAATTTCACCTTTTCTTCCATCTGCCCGTCGTGACCTGCTTCATCTGCGCCGTCTATATTAATTAATATAAATTCATAATCATCATTCTTTGCTACTTCAACAATACTTGCAGTCATATTTTCAAGGTTGGTATCAATTCCACCGGTAGCCCCTTCAACATCGATTAAATCCATACCGGTTATTTTTCCAATTCCTTTAATAAGCCCTGTTTCTGCTATGCATGCGGCTTTTACTCCATATTTTTCTCCAAATGGAACAATATGAGGAACTGCACCTACTCCTCGAGGTAAAACCACATTTGCAGGGTTTTCTCCGTCATTTATTCTTTTAAGATTCACAGGGTGATCTTTTAAAAGATCATATGAAGTTTTAACGAATTTATTTAATATTGCTGCTGTTTTTGCTGCTTCAGGAGAATCATCTAAAGGAACAACTTCTTTAGGAGGTTTTCCTTCATGTTTTGGATCGGCATCGGATACTTTATCAGATAATCCTGCTCCCCTAAGTACAAGTACAGCTCGGTGTCCTGTAGATTCTTTAAATATTATTTCTATATCTTCAAATCCTTCTAATTTTAAAGAATTTATAGATCCCGCAATTTCTTCTGTACCTTCTCTTATTCTCCCGGCTCTCCTATCTACAATAATACCATTTTCATCTTGGGTTGAAAAGTTACATCTAAAGGCTATATCTCCAGCTATAACATCTAGCCCTATTCCTGCTGCTTCAAATGGCCCCCTGCCAGTGTAAACTTCATAAGGGTCATACCCCAATATTGAAATGTGAGATGTATCACTCCCTGCCCTTATGCCCGGGCGTATCGGATCCATGATACCATTTATGCCTATTTCGGCTAATTTATCCATATTTGGAGTGTTTGCAGCTTCAAGTGGAGTTTTATATCCAAGATCTTTTATAGGACGATCTCCCATCCCGTCTATTATCATTATAATTCCTTTCACACTATCACCCAACTATGTAAACATTGTGCGTTATACCTATTAAACTATAAGAATTCCTAAAATTGCCCCTGATACAGTAGCTAAAAGATTAACATGTTCATTTGTAAGATAGTTCCTTGATTCAAGTACGGCTCCCAGAATACTGTCTACAAAACATCCGAAAGTACCAGATATAACTGCTATTTTAAGTGCGGTGAAAGGATCTGCAGATATTCCTAAAAGATATGCAATAATACCTATAATTCCTGCACCTATAATTCCTGCCGCAGTTCCCAGCGGAGAGATTCCCCCATCTGTTCCAGGCGGGACTTTTTTAAAAGTAGTTATAAGCCTAGGATGCTTATCTACAACTCCTATTTCACTTGCAAGTGTATCTGAAGTTGCAACTGCAATGGAACCTATAAAACCAGCATAATTTCCAAATGCCGCCATAACAAAAGGAACTATTCCATTAGAAATTACATTTTTTACGCTTCTTGTCCCTTCGTAAATACCCATTTCCTTCTTGTATTCATGTTTATATTTGGTAAATATCAAGCCAAGAATCAGAAAAGCAAAAATTAAAAGAAGCCAGTTAACTCCAGCAGTAAAAATAATAATTATACCCATGATAATCATGAAAATGGATCCTAAAAGATCGAGGGCTCCTTTAAGGTATATTAAAAGCCCTACGATTACGAGTAAGATCACATATTCTAAATATATCATTTATCTCCCAGATATTTTAGTAACTAAATTGATTATGCTGGTTCTTCAGCTACTTGAGTTTTAATTATTTCAACTCGTTTTAAAGGATATATTTTCTTTGTTTCGTGGTATATACTGGATGCCATTTTTCCAGTTATTACCCCTTCCACAAATTCTGGGAAAGTTTTTCCATCCACTGCCTGTTGAATAAGGTTGCCCATAGTTTCCCTTATAAATTTCTGCTGGGATGCTTTTGCCCTTTTTACGGTTATTGCAATGATATGCACATTAACTTTGTAACCGTCTTTTGTAGTTACTTCTGAAAGGGTATCTATTCTACTTGTTCCCCTTCTTATCATGCTTCTAACATAATCTGTTGTTACATGGTGTCCAACAAACTTGGTGTTTGCTGTGTCTCCAGCCACGTTGTTAATCTGGAAGTAAAGTTTAACGTACTGCTTGCTGAAATCACCAGTTAATTCTCTCATTGATGATTCAACTCTTCTTTTTAAGAGTATATCAGGATCTCGTGCAGGTGTGGTTCCTATTTCTGCCTCTCCAAAATCTTTAGGAGTCATAATTTTATACCATTGTTTTTCCTTCCACGTATCACGCACTCTTCGCCTTCTAGCTTTAGCCATATTATCACCTTTATAAATTTATTTAGAAAATACTGTCCCTAATAGACTTATAGAATAATTCCTTTGATTTATTAATAGATTATAAAAAAGGATTTCAATAAACTATTGGTAATAGATTAAATTAAAAATTCACTTAATATACAATCTCATTCCTAGTTTATAAATATATGGAAAATACGTAACGATTAAAACAGAGTTTTTATAGTAATTTTCCATTATTTTTAATTTTAAATTTATTTTTAAAAATCCGCCCAGGTTATACATTACTATTTAGCAGGGCTGCTATTTATACTTTAAAAATCTATGATTTTTAAGGTTCGAAAATCGAAGATTTTCTCAACTTTAAAAAATCTGTCAAAAATCACAGATTTTTGCATGCCACGAAAATTTTCAATTTTCACTGGCTTCGATTTTTTAAACGTTTGGGAATGTGGTAACATTCGAAAACCAAGTGGGTAAAAATTTTCTAATTTTTTGAAATATAAAAAATATTTTAAAATAGAGGTTTTTTCATGAAGTTATAATGCTTAACAAATCTTTCAAGAACATCTTCTATGCTCCCTTCATCTTCTACAAGTTGAATTCCTGCATTTTTAATGCCAAATTTACCTTTCAAACCAGCTTGAACACATATAACAATTTCACAATCAATTATTGCATCTAATGATTTTTGCCACTGGTGTTTTTCACCCTTTGTTTTAGGAGATTCTCTTTTTTCTATGAAATTCATGTTTTTTTCATCAAATTCATAAACCATGAATCTCTGCGCTTTACCAAAATGATCCACATCATTACCATTAGATGTTGCTACAGCTATTTTCATAAATGATCACTTTTAATATATTTTAAAGTACCACTTTAAATTATTTATTAGATAGGTCTGCAAAATAATCCCGTACAGCTTTTCTTCCACTCTCAATTAATTCATCCATTTTCACAGGCGACATGTTAAAATCCAGCGCCCCTACACCAACAGCGTCAATAAAAACAGTTCGGTCTATATTTTCCTGTTTGCTAAAAATAGTGTCATAATGAATGTTTCTCATCATGCTGATCATGGCAGGAATATATTCCCATGCCCATTTAATTTTAGTAAATGGATGATTCATTACCCCTTCTTTTGTAGCAATGATAAAACCTAACGGATTAGAAACACTATCTAAAGGATAATTATCAGTTGTTCCACCATCTACAGCACAGGTACCATCCTTATATAAATCAACTGGTTTAAAAACTATGGGAATACTCATACTGGCATGAACCGCATCTAATACTGGGATATCAGGTGAATTATTGTAATTATGAATCATGGTCTGTTTCCGGGAGATATCACAGCAAACTACATTTAATTCTATGGCTGTTCCTGTATATAAATCGTTGAAAGTGATATTTTCAGAGAAATCTTTACCAGTTATAAGATCTGATAAAAAATTTCGGGCCACCGCCCCATCGCAAAATGCACCCGTGCTCAGTAAACGCCCCAAAAGACCTGCAAATTCTAATTTATGTGATTCATGGTTTTTTAATACTTCATTCATGTTTATACCTTTGCCACAATCAAGAAATTTTGAAAAATCTGTTTCTTTGATGATCTCAATTATTTCATCTGTTTCATATCGCAGCGCAAATACCAGAGCAATTATGGCACCTGCAGATGCCCCTGCAACTGTTTTAGCATGATTCAACACTCCAATTTTTTCAAGTTCGTCGAAAACACCAGCATAAGCCATTCCGATAGCACCGCCGCCGCTAAAAACAAGAGAATCAATTTCATGGACACTTTTCTTATCTTTATATTTTAAATTCATAAATATAAACTCCATTACAGTTAAAAATACAGTTCTAGCTTCAGATATGTTTGCTATTAACATAACCTTTTAAAGATTAAGATATATCTCAAACTAGTAAAGCAGATCATAACAGTTGAAAAAAATTAAATAGTAGATTTAAAATAATTATTCGCTTATTTTTTTAATTAAATTAGCCACATTAGATCCAAATCGTCTAATAGTCTGCATTCCCTCATTATCATCCTGCACATCTCCAGGAGCATGACCAAAAACCATATTCCAGTATGTTGAACCCGGAACAATCATATCATTGATAAAGAAAAACATCAACATTTCCTGTATTGTTGCAGTATGTCCTCCTCTTCTTGCAACAGCTATTGGGCCCCCTACTTTCCAGGATAAAAAATTATCAGTGGCCATTGAAACCATTCCGATCCTTTGGAGTGCAGACATTACATCCCCACGTGCAGTTCCGAAATAAACTGGTGCTCCTACAATAAAACCTTCTGATTCTCTAATTTTCACCATAATGTCATTTAGTCCATCATTAATCGCACATTCGTTTAATTCTTTGCATCTTCCGCATGCAATGCATGATTTGATACTTTTTCCTACAAATGAAATTATTTCAACATCTAAACCCTCATCTTCTATTGCACTTGCACATTCTTCAAGTACTTGATATGTATTTCCACTTGGTCTTGGACTAGCACATAGTAAAAGAACTTTTTTCATTAAATTGTTCCTCCTAATACATCTATTCACTCTTTGTGGATTTGGTCAATGGAGCTAATAAAGTTAAAGGTAACCCATCAGTAACCAATTCATTCTTTACTTGTTATTAGCCACTGCCCCAATCGTTCCGATAATTCAAGATCATTGTATTATTTAATCTTTGATTTTTATATAAGAAAATTTTATCTCCCCAAATTTTATATGCAACGCTACATAATATCGTAACACGATATATTTTAATGAATGAATATCCTATTAAAATCCCCATTAACAGATTAAGCTCATTAAATAGCCCGTTATGGATTAAAATACAATTATATCAAAGAGGTACTAAAATAAATGTTAAATACGGCAAATCAAAGTAAAACAGCTGAATCATCCTTTAAAAATCGTTCAAAGATATTGATAATAGTTTTAACAGCATCTTTTATGGCAGTTTTAGATTTCAATGTGGTGAGTATTGCCCTGCCAACAATAACCACCCTTTTTAATGTTCCTGTGGGACTTTCTCAGTGGATACTTACAAGTTACCAGGTTACAATGACTGTAACTGCACTTATCTTTGGTAAACTGGCTGATTACATTGGAAAATCCAGGCTGTTCATAATTGGATTTTTAATATTCACCGTAAGTTCCCTTGCATGCGGGCTTTCAACTTTCCTTGCAGAGCTGGTACTGTTCAGGATACTGCAGGCAATTGGAGCTTCCATGGTTTTAAGCATAAACCTTGCTATCTTAATGCAAATTTTCCCAGAAAATGAGAAAGGAAAAGTTATGGGCTATTTCACAGCTATAATAGGCCTAGGAATGTTAATAGGACCTACAGTTGGAGGTTTTATAGTTGATGTATTTGGATGGCCATACATCTTCTTTATAAATATACCCATAGGCATAGCCCTGATTATACCCGCCGTTAAATACTTAAAAATAGAAGAACATTTGACTAAAGAAAATGAAAAGGACTATCTTGGTGCGTTATTATTTATAATTGCTGTCGGGACATTTTTCATGGTTTTAAATGATCTTGCAAGCAAACCCGTTAATTTATCCATGTTTATCCTTTATTCTGCAGTATGTGCAGTTTCACTGGCAGCATTTATTGGGAGAGAATTAACAGCGAAAAAACCCATGCTGGAAATTGCGCTATTTAAAATACAAAGGTTCACACTGTCAGCTGTTAGTCTGGTCCTTTATTTTACAGCGACTTTCATTCTAGTGCTTATACAGCCATTTTATTTTGAAGGCGTGATGGGATTCAACCCGTCAACAGTTGGAATACTTGCTGCAGTAATGCCTCTAGCCATGATGGTTAGCTCTCCAATTAGCGGAAGAATATATGACAATTTGAAACTCCACAGCCATTCATGGATTGTTAAAAATTACCCCCTGGTCGGGATTACTGTAATGGGCCTTACTTATTTGATATGCGGCTATGCATTCTGGAACGTGAATCTGATACTGATAATCGCCATGTTTCTCATTGCCGGTGTTTGCCGTTCTATATTCCAGGGCCCCAACAACATAGATATCATGAATTCTCTTCCCCCTGAAAAAGGCAATATTGCATCAGGCATGATAAACACGACCACAAACTTTGGTCTGGCCTTTGGTACTGCAATGGGTGCAGTTTTACTAGCATCATTTGTATCATTTACTGGATACTCCGGCAATGTCCTGTATGTCGGAGCAAGCACTCTTGCAGGAGTTTGTGGAGTTATATTATATATCAGCGGAATATTGTGTCTTGTAGGGGGTTTACTCTCTTACAGGAAATAAACATGACCATGAGAGCTTTAAATATATAATTACGCATATTCACGAATTAAAAATTATAATAACACGGCATGGATGAGATAAAATTGAAAAAAGAAAATATAATAAAAATATGGAATTATTGGGAACATATAAATAAATTAATAAGGTTAAAACATCGTGAAACTGCCCAAAAATATGGTTTAACATTTGAACAGTTTCATCTGTTAATAGAACTAGATCATCATCAAGAATTAACAGTTACTGCTGACGTTCTACCTCCCACTGTGGGAGAAATTGCTGCAGGTATCGGCAATGCACCCCATACATTATCAGAAAGGATAAAAAGGCTCGAAAAAAAAGACCTTGTTAAAAAGATAAGAGATGAAAAAGATTTAAGGATAAATCGAGTTGTTTTTACTGATAAAGGCCAAAAATTAATCAATGATATAAAAAATGAAGCAGGAAACATCTTCATTTACAATGCACTTGAGGAAATGGATGATGAATCATTGAATAACCTTTTAAGCGGTTTAAAGCAGTTAAATAAAAATTTATCACAATAATCTATTAAAACTACATTTAAGAAGAAATTTAATCAAAAGGGAATATTTAATACGAGGATAAATTATGAATACAGAGAAATCTTGCAAGCAAACAAATAATATTGACAATAGAATACCTGCCCTGCTGGTGGCTACATTAGCTTCCTTTTTTACACCATTTATGGCATCTGCAATTAATATCGCTCTTCCATCAATTGGTTTAGAATTTAACGCAGATGCTATCCTGTTAAGCTGGATTCCAACAGCATATCTACTAGCATCTGCCGTTTTTGCAGTACCTTTCGGAAGGATAGCCGATATACATGGAATGAAAAAAATATTTACCTATGGTATAATCATTTTCACAGTAGCGACCTTTCTGTGCGGTGCAGCCCCCTCTGTAACCTCACTTATCGCTTTCAGGATTCTCCAGGGAATAGGCTCTGCAATGATATTTGTTACCGGTTTAGCAATTATAACATCAGTATATCCTCCAAATGAAAGAGGAAAAGCCATAGGCATAAATATTGCAAGTGTTTACATTGGTCTTTCTATGGGTCCTGTTTTAGGAGGAATACTGACACAGTATCTTGGATGGAGAAGTATTTTCTATGTAATTATACCACTTGGATTACTGGTAATTGCCATTACAGCATTGAAGGTAAAAGGAGAATGGGCTGAATGTAGGGGAGAAAAATTCGACACTGCCGGTTCGATTATTTATGGTATAGCACTGATAATGTTGATGTACGGATTTTCAATACTTCCTGAAGAGCTAGGTATAATCCTACTAATTCTAGGAATTATAGGAATTTTAGCCTTTGTAATATTTGAGTTAAAGGTTAAAAACCCTGTTTTTGAAGTAAGACTCTTCAAAAATATAACCTTCGGGTTTTCCAGTTTAGCAGCTTTAATAAACTACAGCTCTACCTTTGCAGTGGTTTTCCTGTTGAGTCTTTATTTACAGTACATAAAGGGCCTCGATCCCCAGTTTGCAGGGATAGTTCTTGTGGCTCAGCCGGCAGTCATGGCAATTACAGCACCAGTTGCAGGAAGATTATCAGATAGATTTTCACCAGGTTTAATAGCTTCAATAGGGATGGCAATTACAGCAATTAGCCTCTTCTGTTTCATATTCTTAAGCAACAACACAAGCCTTGAATTTATCATAATGGTTTTACTGGTCCTTGGATTTGGACTTGGATTATTTTCATCCCCCAACACCAACGCAATCATGGGATCTGTTAAGAAAAGGTTTTACGGCATTGCATCAGCCACAGTAGGTACAATGCGTCTAATTGGACAGATGCTCAGTATGGGTGTAGCCATGGTAATATTTTCAATATTCATTGGAAATGTTCAGATAGTACCCGGTAATTACCCTGCACTCTTAACAAGTATACAAATTGTGTTTACAATCTTCACAATCCTATGTTTTGTAGGCATATTCGCTTCACTGGCCAGGAAATAATCTTTGGCCATGCATTAAATTTTAAAATCATGGATTTATAATTGTTTTTCAATTTCCATTCCCCATATTTTTATTTTAATTTGATTATAATCCCTTAAAGCGTTTTTACTGTCTTACTATTTTTATTTTAGGTAAAATACTGATATTTTAATGATATATACTAATTTTAGCCATTAAAACATCCAATTTATTAAACTGATAGTCAACAACCATTGACATTTAGTAAAGTTTATATAACATTATGTAAAGTACTATTTACATGAGGAGATTTAATGAGGGGCATTTTTAAAATAAGTAGAAAAAGATTATTTGTAATTTATATAATTCTGGATACCCTATTTGTTGGAATGGGAATGGGCGTACCATTTTTCTGCATATTATTCGGATTTCCCGTGGGATGGTACTTTGCAAAAAGTTTAGAACTTCAAAAATTACAAATCAATGATATTTTAAGCAGAATTTTAAAATATACAATTCTTACATCCTCCGTTACGTTAGCATGGATGTTAATCATATGGGGACCTATGATTACAATGCTACAGAATCCATCTGCAAATTTTGCAGATTTTGGAATTCCATTAATCTTTTATGACCCTAAATTAAGCTTCATTGGATGGATAATCCTCATGATATTCATATCTCCATTCTTACAGCTGCTTACAACAGTTTTTGCCTCACATGTAGCTTTATGGAGATTATCTAAAAAATAAAGGAGTAAAAATGAGTAAAGGTGAAATCATGAATTCAAAGTCAGGAATAATCATGAAAATACTTTCAATTTTTGAATCCGGCTTATTTATAAAAATATTATCAGTTTTTATAACTGGGCTGTGGATTGCAGGGCTGTTGATGGCAAATATCTACATCATCATACTGGCAGTTCTACTTTTAATTGCACTGAGCGCCGTTTTATACATTCACAGAGATAATCTGAAAGAGATATTCCAGAAAGATAGCAAAGTCATTGTTGAAGACGAAAGAACACAATTGATTAACGAAAAAGCAGCCACAATGACTTTAGGAATTCTCATGGCAGTTATGATATATGCAGGCATTGTAATCGTTGCCCTCAGGAACAGCTATCCTCAATTTTTACAGGCAGGATATACTCTTTTTTTAGCATCAATTTTATGTTTTATACTTTACTTTACATCAAGAGCATATTACACCCACAAATACTAAAATATTCATATAAAGGTGATATAATGGAAAATTACAAGATTGTAAGAATAATAATTACCATATTCGTTGCTATGATCGCAGGAATATCTGTTGAACTGGGAGAAATTATCCCCGCCGTACTGGCCATCGTAATTGGCGCCATGGTATCATATATCTACAAAAAAAATACCAATGAAACTTTAGAAGATGAAAGGATAGTTAAAATAAGTGAAAAAGCCTCAAAAATGGCAATGGCACTCTTTTCCATTGCAATAGCCATTATAGGGTTGTTCTTTATTACCATGAGAAATCAGTACCCTGACTTTATCCAAGCAGGTTATACCCTTGCATATTCCGCTGTTGCACTTTTAGGTTTATATTATGTATTTTATGGATATTACAATAAAAAATACGGTTACTGATTCTTATGAAAAATAATCTTAAAGTATACCGGGCCATGAAGAACCTGACTCAGGAAGAACTTGCCAAAGAATTAGGCGTCACCAGACAGACCATAATTGCCATAGAAAAAGACAAATATGATCCATCCCTAATACTGGCATTTAAAATGGCTAATTTCTTTAAATCATCAATTGAAGACATTTTTATTTATAACGAAGAATAATCAACAGTTAAAAACATCAGTCAAATCATAGGAGCAATGATATGGTTAATATAAATGTCCAATGGAAACATTATTTTAAAACTAAATTATATGTTGTTTCATTTATTTTTGCCCTGGTTGGATGTTTCATATTATCCATTTATTTATTTGGCCAGTTTTTTGAAAAAGAACTCTTTGCTTTAGAAGGGACTGTACAATCTCCTTTCTTTACATGGGGAATTAGAATTTTTATAATTACAATGGTTATTCTATTGATTAAAGGAAAGGAAAGAATTCAAAAATTCTTCGTAATTAAAAGTGTTAGATGGGCCGTGTACGCCTTATATTTAACAGGCGTTTTAGGCTGGTTAGCATGGTTTTTAAGCCTATTTTTTAATTAAATTAGTATAAATGCAGTCAAAGTAACAAATTATCGAATATAAGTCGAATATCACCATTACAGGAGAATTTTTATGGAAACTTTAAAAAAATCACATGAATACAAACCATTTATAAAACTTTTAGGTAAAATAATAATCATACTAATCATCATACAACTTCTAAGGGCTTTTGTAATGGACAGCCTGTGGTATGTAATTAAACCCGGAGGAAATATAGTATTGTTCCAGATTTTAAATGGGATTTCATTCCTTATTGTCGGAATATTCCTTTTAGTATTGTTTAAGCCCTCATTAAAAACTTTAAGTTTGAATTTAGATGATGTTAGAAAAAGAACAAAAATAATTTACTTTGCAGGGCTGATAGCACTTCCAGTTTTCATAATTTTACCTGTTTTTCTGGGAGCTGAGCTTGACATTATCGTGCTGAGTTTCATATTCGGACTTATTGTACCTGCATTTGAAGAGCTTTTGTTTAGGGGATACCTGTGGAATAATATGCAGAATTCTCTTAAAGGAAAACATTCTGGATTAATTACATGGATTACCATTACTATCCTGTTTGGATTATGGCACCTTGGATATATAGATGTATTTCTGATTCATCCCAAAGAATTTGCATTGGTACCATTATTAATAAGTAAAATAGAAATTGGGCTAATATTAGGGGCCATTGTGGGTATTATACGCCTTAAGACCAACAAAGTATATGGATCTTTCTTATTCCATGGATTCTGGAATATTCTTGCACCATAATAGATGAAAATTGGAGGTTTAAATTAATGAAACAGTTGAAGTTTATTTATGATATTTATGAGTGGTACATATCCCGAAATCTCAAACCAGAAAACTTGCCCAAACATATAGCAATAATAATGGATGGTAACCGGAGATACACGAAAATAATGGGCAACATGGAAGTTATTGATGGGCATAAAAAGGGAGTGAGTACCCTTGAAAAAGTTATGGACTGGTCCATTGAACTGGGAATAGAAATTATCACTGTTTATGCATTTTCCACGGAAAACTTCAAAAGACCTCCCAAAGAAGTGGAGGGTTTAATGAAACTCTTCCAGAAAAATTTTGAAGACGTTGCAAAAAACCCTAAGATCCATAAAAATGAAGTCCGAATTAAAGCAGTGGGTAATCTAAATTTACTCCCAGAATATGTCAGGGAAGCCATTAGAACTGCAGAGGAATCCACAGCCCACTACCACAAAAAACATGTGAACTTTGCAATCGGTTATGACGGGCGTATGGAAATTATCGACGCTATAAAAAAGATTTCAAAGGAAGTAAAAGAGAATAAATTAGATATAAATGAAATAAACGAAGATATAGTAAATAGAAATTTGTATACTGCAGGTTTAGATGATCCCAACCTTATTATAAGGACAAGTGGGGAAGAAAGGCTCAGTGGGTTCCTATTGTGGCAGTCTTCTTATTCAGAGTTATATTTCTGCGATAGTTTATGGCCAGAGCTTAGAAAAGTTGATTTTTTAAGAGCTCTCAGGTCTTATCAAGAAAGAGAAAGGCGCTTTGGAATTTAAATGTCATTCAAATAAATAAAATTAAAGTTGAGAAAAAACCACCGGTTTTTTCGAACATTCGAAAATTTTTATAAAAATTTTCGATGTTTGAGGAACTTAGTTCCTCAACCGCAAAAAACGAAGTTTTTTGCATGCCCCGAACACTGTCAAAATTTTCAATTTTGACGCAACAAAAATCTTCGATTTTTGTTTGTTTCATGTTCGAGGGCCTTAAAACTTTACTACGTAAAGTTTTAAAGTATTTTACGTTTAGGTCTTTCAGTAGCGCACGGAACACTTTTATTTGGTATAACTATGTTTTGAGGGAGTTCAATATCCATTTTATCAAGAACTGCCCTTATATCAACTTTAGTACAGACACATCCATCCTTTAAAAGAGGCACACCCTGACACGGGAACTGAGATAAATTCATCATTGCCAAATTCAAGTCCTGATGACATGCGACACCTAAAACCCCTTTAAACTTATGTTGTTGAGCAATTTTCTTTAAAAAAGTGGATCCTGGTATTATAAACACATTGTATCCTTGATCTTCTGCTTTATTTTTTAAAACACCTATTACACATCGATTACAGTCAGTGCAGTGAAGACCAGTTGCGTCCAGTTTTGCCTCACATTTTGGATTTCTCAAGCAGTGCGGGAGTATCAAAATCTTGTCTTTATTTTCTATTTGTTTAAATGCCTTTTCATTAACCTTGTTTCTTACTTCAACACCTATTTGATCGACAATTTTCTCATCCAGGCCAACATTTCCAGCAAACTTTTTAAATAATCCATAAAACACATCTATAGTAAACAAGAGTAACTTAGGAAAAATAAGCCTTTCCTGTTTTATAAGAATCCTTCCAAGGATAAGCGCTATTGATAGCAGACTTAAAATAAAAATACCTGCAATAAACACTATCTGTCCAAAAATGGTGTAAAATTCGTAAAATGACATATTGATCTAAATCTAAGTATTTTATGTTATATTAAACTAATGGTTATTAAAATTAGCTAAAAAAGAGTTATTTAGATTGATTGTTCTTCTATTCAAAATTTTTCAACTTTGAATTTTTTAACAGTTCCTTCAACTTCAACACCATCTTTCGATGCTGTTATTTGTGTATCTGAAAGATCATCACATGCACATAATATATCCTGTTCTGGATGAGTACCCGGAACTATATTACAACTCAAATTAATGCGATCTCCTGCTGCTACAACCATCGGAAGCCTTCTAGAAGTTGGATGATTTTCTGGAAGAACAGTAATGGGAAAATTCATTTCTCTAAGTAAATAAAGCATACTCCTTATTCCTTTTTCTGCTTTTTCACTATTTTCAAATGCAGAAACTGCAATTATATCCTCTGGTTCAAGAAAAGCAACTATCTCTTCTTTATCAGGTGTGCCTATAAATATCTGCTTTTTTTCTCCAGCCTTTAATATGCCCAGTTCTCCAGATTCTCCTATTAAAAATAAAATTTCGTCTCCAGTTATTCTAATGCTTCTACGTTGTCTGACTGGCATGATGGACATACTACTCTTTTTCCAATTCCTTTAAACTCGTTTCCGCAATCCAGGCATCTATATCTTTTTGTTTTAAGCTTTTTCAGTTTAATATCTGCCATTGGTCCTCCGACTGTACACATATTATCACCAATTCTGCTTATGTAATCGGTGTTATTTATTATTTATGATAAATCAATTCCGTCCTATTTTCCTTAAATTTATAGATAACCGCCGGTTATTGGTTAAAATAATATTATTGATAATGTATTTATGGATCAAATTAGTATGTATTAATACTAACCAAAGTTCTAATTTAATAAATTAAAATTATTTCACAATAGAAACGGTGAGACTATTGAAAAATCTTATTTTTCCATTTTCGGCAATTGTAGGTCAGGAAAACGTGAAAAAAGCGCTTATACTAAACGCTATAAATCCAGGGATCGGCGGGGTCCTTATCAAAGGAGATAAAGGTACAGGTAAAACTACCGCAGTAAGGGCACTTGCAGATCTTTTACCATCACTAAAAGTTGTAAAAGGATGCCCATTTAACTGTGATCCTGATGATGAGGAATCTGCATGCGATACATGCAAATCAGACAATGCAGAAATTGAAGAGAAAAAAATGAAAGTAGTAGAACTTCCACTCGGTTCTACAGAAGACCGCGTAGTTGGATCAATAAACATTGAAAAGGCATTAAAAGAAGGTACTCGAGCTTTAGAGCCAGGAATACTGGCAGAAGCCAATAGAAATATACTTTATATTGATGAAATCAACCTTCTTGACGATAATTTAGTAGATGTCCTGTTAGACGCTGCTGCATATGGGATAAATATTGTAGAAAGGGAGGGGATCTCAGTATCACATCCCTCCAGATTTATACTTGTTGGAACAATGAACCCCGCTGAAGGTGAGCTCAGACCGCAGCTTTCTGATAGAATTGGCCTGCATATCATAGTGCACAGTATCATGGACATAAAAGACCGTGTTGAAATAATGGCAAGAAGAGAAGAATTTGAAAGAGATCCCGCTGCTTTTAAAAGAAAATTCAGTACATCACAAAAAGAGATACTGGATAATATCTTAAATGCCAGATCATTACTCAAGGATGTTAAAATTTCTCCAGAACTAATGAAAATAATAGCACATGTCTGTGTTGATATGGGTGTTGATGGACACAGGGCAGATATTGCAATACTTAAAACATCAAAAACCATTGCGGCCTATAACAAACATTTAACAGTGGATTATAACGACGTTGAAGAAGCCGTGATGCTTGTACTGGGAGAAAGGCTTCAAAAATCTTATGATCAAAAAAAGATCAAGGAAAAGCTTGAAAAAGCAATTTCCGATACAGAAGATGAACAAAAAGAAGATGAAAACGAAGCCCAAGAAGAGCAGGATAATAGTGAAGGAGATTCTGAAACTGCAGAAAATCAAGACGAAAAAGCCCAGGATGATGAAAATCAATCCCAAGAAGGGCAAAATGAAGATGATAGTGGTTTAAAACCTGAAACTGAAGAAAATCAAGAAGAAGTCGATGATGAGGAAGATCAACCCCCTGAAGAGCAGGGTAATGTAAACGTTGCACCCCATCCTGCGGAGCAACCTGAAGATCCTGAAAAAGAAAAAAAAGGAATCATGTTGAAAAGTATTGAAGAAGAAGGAACACCTGTAGATTCCGATGATGATGAAGTCGATATAAAAAAGCTCCTTAAAATGAAAGGTAAAAAAAAGAACAGGTTGTATGGAAAACGGGTCGATTCCAAAACTCAAAAAGGGAAGTACATAAAAAGTAAAATTCCTAAAAATGTCTCAAATGATATCGCAATAGATGCTACTTTAAGGGCTGCTGCTATTAAATCAAACGGCAGCATTAATGTTAAAAATGAGCATATACGTCATAAAGTCAGGAAGCATGGTGCAAGAGCATCAATAGCCCTTGTGGTAGATATAAGCGGATCTATGTTTTCACAAAGGAAAGCAAATAAGATTAAAGGTATTTTAAATCAATTGATTGAAGATATAAACCACCACAATGATAAAATAAGTGTTATTGGGTTTAAAGGTCAGGAAGCTGAAGTTATAATCCCAACAACAAGAAGAGCTTCTTCATTTAAAGAACAAGTTGATAATATACGTGTTGGAGGCACCACTCCCCTTGCAGCAGGCCTTAAAAAAGGGTTAGAACTTCTTAAAAAGGAAAAAATTAAAGAGGAGTTCGTTCCCATGATGATTGTACTAACAGACGGTATGCCAAATGTAGGTATCAATAACAGACCTGCAGAAGATGCCCTGAAAATTGCTGCAGACTTAAAAGAAAATGAGATACATACTATCATTGTTAATTTTGAGAGATCAGTTAAATACGGGCGAAATATGAATATGGAACTTGCACTGGCATCTGGCGGCCGTTATTATGATTTAGAAGATATTAAAGACACAAAATGTGTTGTATCACAGATTGTTGAGCAGGAAAGATCAGTTCTCTAATTAAAAAAAATCTAATTTTATTTTTGTATTTTATTAATCTCCCAAATTTCAAAATTTTCAATAATTTATCTTTTATTGATGTTCTCTAAGTATAACTGCTTTATGCTCCTGAACGGGCATACCTGAATCGCGCCAATGTCTTTGATCCCCATAAGAACACCACGATCAGAGCTGTGATAGCAATGAGCCCATAGCCAATAGTCCCGTCGCCCAGTTCGAAAGCTGAACGAGTACCTGGAAATATGCTCCTTCCAGTATTGGTCACGGCATGAAAGAGTATAGCCGCAAAAACACTTTTTCCAGTGTTGTTATAGAGCCATACAGTTAAAATCCGGAAACTAACGGCCAGTATAACTCCGCCCCATATAATCAATCCCAGGCTCTGGCCGATTGAAATCTCCGACGGGAAATGCCATGCCCCGTGGATCAACCCAATGATGATGCTGGCTGTCAGTGCGGTGTATCTTGCTTGCATAGGATCAGTGACGTATCCAGTATAGCCAATTTCTTCACCTGCAGCAGCAAAAAAGAGCGCGATAAAAAGAAGCGGTGTCAGAAGGGGAGGGTTCCAAACATTTGGAACCGGTAGCCCGGCAAAACGCATTAATATATAGGTCAGTACGTAGATAAAAGGCATTAAAAAGATAATTGGAACATACCAGACTTTTTTCGTGATCCTCTTATAATCGAAGGCTCTTTTTAAGAGATTCTTTATCCCTAAAAGTTTCTTTTCCCGGTACAAAAGGATGGATGCTGCTATCATTGGGGTAAAAGTGGCTACAATGTCTGTCACGGGAAGATTATCCACTGGAAGCTTAATGGGAAAAATGAAATTAATCACCCAAAGGGGAATAGAAAAAGCATAAACTAATATAAAAAATTTTAAGGGGGATCTTTTAGAGGATGTGCTCTTTAATTCTTTTCTTTTTTCCGTTTCGGTCATATTTACTTTAAAATATTCAAATCTTATTTCTGCATTGCATCCAACAGTTCATCCAGACTATTGTATGAATCATTGACTCCCTCTTCCATATCTGACTGGAGCATTCCATCACGATCTTTAACAGACTGAAATACAGATTGAGCAATTAATCTTGTTTTATCATTAGATAAAGCTTCAAATCTGGCTGTTTGGAGAATGACGTGCCCCGTTTCAGGAAGCCCTTCAAATTCAAACGTGCCGATGATTCTTTCTGGAGCGAGAACTTCGTGGTTTACCCCATGAAATGCAAACTCTGTTCCTTCTTGATCTTTTTGAATGTATCTCCATGACCCTCCATTTCTAGATTCAAACTTTTCAATAGTTGTTAAAAGTCCCCACGGCCCTATCCACTGCACATAAAGATCAGGATCCGTGAATGCTCGAAAAACGAGTTCACGTGGAGCATTAAACTCCCTTATAATAAAAAATTCCTGTTTTTCAGGTTCTGCAATAATTTTTGTTTTGTTATCCGCCATTTTTTTCATCTCGTTATATAGAATTCCCTACATTTACTATGCAATTTTAACTTTTTGCCAGAAGTTCGGCGAGTTTATCTAAGGATTCGTTCCAGCCTTGCTGCATATCCTTTAGTTCAGTCTCACTGATATTTTTGACATCAGAATGTCTCACAATTAGCTTAGTTCTGCCATTTTGTTCTTCAAATGTCACCTTGATTTGCATTTCCATTGGAAATTCTGCCCCCATTCCATAGTATGTCGCTGAAACTTTGTTACCATCCTTATCTGCAAAAGAATCTGTCATGACCAGCCGTTCTGGTTCAACAATCTCCATGTAAACACCTTTGCTGCAGAAATCTTGCCCGTCAGGTGCCCGCATACAGCTGAAGTATTCACCTCCCTTTCGGAGATCTATCTTAGAAACAGGTGTTGTAAAGCCTTTTGGCCCCCACCACTGCATGAACATGTCAGGATCTGTCCATGCTTTCCATACAACTTCACGCGGCGCATCTAAGTCACATGTGAGAACTAATTCTTTTTCATCTGCCATTTGTTTCAACTCCTTTTTTTTGCTCGCTATCTATAAACTTAATAATCAATTAAAGTCATATAGTAATAATAAGTACTTCAAAAATTATAAACTTATCTTAAATCAAAATTAGACCATTTATTTAGAGAATTAATTAATGGTAAATTTAATATAACAAAAAATCATAACTACTAATGTCTTTTGTTTTTGAATTCAAACTGAAAATAAAAATAGCTCTAAGCTAAAATAATATTAAATGTGTTTTGAAAATGAAAATCGTTGTTTATCATGCAGAAGAGTGCGACAGGAAAAAATGTACTACAGTTAAACTTGGAAAACAGGGAAAAGTTAAAGTAGTCACAAAATTAAATCAATTACCTACCGGTGCAATTGTTTTAGATCCCTACTCCCCAAAATCATTATCTGTTGAAGACAGGGAGACAGTGGTGGAAAAAGGGCTTGTAGGACTTGATTGCTCCTGGAAAAGGTTAAATAAAGTTCCTTATAGAATAAAAACAGGTAAAAACAGCAGATCACTACCTTTCATGATTGCTGCAAATCCCACCAATTATGGAAAGCCATGTATATTATCTACTGCTGAAGCAATTGCAGCAAGTTTTTATATAATTGGATTTAAAGATATAGCTACCGATATTATGTCGGGGTTCAAGTGGGGACCACATTTTCTAACGCTCAATGAAGAGCTTTTAGAAAGTTATTCTAAAGCTAAAAGCAGTTTAGAAGTTGTAAAAATTCAAAATGAATATATAAGTTAAAATATATTTATATAAATAAATGAACTAACGAGTATATCAAGAACTCAATTTTAAACTGTGTTAAAACAGATGATAAAGGAGGCTAATAATGGCTAGATTTGAAGAAGCAGAAAATAGAATATTCAATATCAAAATATGCTTAAAATGTAACGCAAGAAACCCACCAACTGCAAAAGTATGCAGGAAGTGCGGATACAAAGGTCTAAGACCAAAAGCTAAAGAACCAAGAGGATAAATAATTCCTTAAAGTTCAATTTAGTGGGGGGTTAACCTCCCATTTATATTTATAATATCCATTTAATTAACTATTTTCTTGATGATGCTAATGAATGTCGAAAACTACATTAGAACTACACTTAAGGATCATAAATTACACTTAACACTTTTAGATCCAGAAGAGCAGAGCCCTGAAGAAGCTGTAAGGATAGCTAAAGAAGCAATTTCAGGCGGCAGTGATGGAATAATGCTTGGTGGATCCACAACAGAGCCTGAAGAACTCGATGCAACCGCAAAAGCGCTGCGTGAAAATGTCGACGTCCCAGTTATTCTTTTTCCAGGTAATATAAGCGGCGTAAGCAAACATGCGGATGCCATATTTTTTATGAGTCTTCTAAATTCAGCAAATCCATACTGGATAATAGGTGCTCAAGCGTTAGCAGCTCCAGGTATTAAAAAAATGGGAGTAGAAATCCTTTCTATGGGTTATCTCGTTGTTGAACCCGGCGGAACTGTTGGATGGGTTGGAGATGCTAAATTAATTCCAAGGAACAAAGCCGATTTAGCAGTAGCATATGCAATGGCTGCAGAATGCCTTGGAATGAAAATAATCTATCTCGAAGCTGGTTCTGGAGCTAATGAACATATTCCTGAACAGATGATTGCAGGGGTCAAAAAAATGACTGACATAATTGTAATTGTGGGTGGAGGAATACGCGACGGAGAAACCGCTGCAAAAATTGCAAAAGCAGGTGCAGATATTATCGTGACTGGAACTGTAGTTGAAGATAGTTCTAATGTTAAAGATAAAATTGAAGAGCTGGTTAGTGGAATTAAATCAGCTTAAAATTATTCATTTTTTATATAAATATGCTTTTTTTCATTTAATTCTTACTTTAATTTCATATTTGTTGATTATTAACTATTTATATGGTTTATTATTTTTGATTATTTAAATATGTCAATATAAGAGATTATATCATGTAAAAATCCAATATTATCTATTACTTATATTCTATTTTAAAGAGAATTTCAAATAGAAATAAATAATTTAAATAATATAATAAAAACGGTGAAAATCATGGCAGAAAGCACTTGCGAAGTAGAAGGATATGATATGATATCTAAAGAACTTAAAGAAAGACTCGGTTTAGACAAATCTCCAGTAGCAATAAAATTCGTTTTAAGGGAAGAAGACATTCCAGAGGGAATAGAAAAAATAGACGAAAACATAAGGCACTGCGAAATGGTCCAGAGGGCAGCTCAGGGCGCCATGTTCTATGCAACAAATGATGAGCAGATGTGTAAAGGTGGAGCATCTGCTATTGGGCTTATGGAAGCTCCAGAGAAGATAAAATCAGGTGAATTTTACCAGAGCCTTGGAAGGTTCTCCAGTCTTGGAGCTGCAAAGCGTACGCTCGATGAAATACCAAAAATAGACCCTATGATGAAAGCTGTAATCTACGCACCTTTAGAAGACATTAAATATAGTCCAGATGTAATTGTAATAATATGTACACCTGTTCAGGCAATGAAACTTGCTCAAGCTATGGTCTATACTCGCGGAGGTAAAGTAGAAGCAAGCTTTTCAGGAATTCAATCCATATGTGCTGATGCTGTGGCCGGTCCGTTCACTAAAAATACCGCAAATATAACCATGGGGTGCAGCGGTTCAAGGGGATATGCAGATATAAAAGAAGACGAAGTAATTGTCGGTATGAACGGTGAGAATATAGGGTGCGTTGTAAATGCACTTGTATCCATGAAATAATAACTGATAAATAAGTTAAAGGGGGATTAGATGGCCGAAACAAAAATATTTGAAATATTGGATGAGGCTAAAGAACTGGATGCAAAAATGGCAAAATATAAAGATGTAGCAGATCAAGACATGATGATGGTCTGGATGGACAACATACTGAAACTGGTAACCAAGCTTGGAAAAGCAGAAGAAGAACTGCAGGAACGATTTGAGATGTTGGAAGACAGTTTAGAAAAATAAATTTACTTTTTTTATTTTTCTCTAGTGTTTCAATACGTTTCAAAATAATAGTTAATTATATATCTTTTTAATATCAGCCATCACTTCATCCACTAACATGCCCTCATTAGATTCAACGGCTGATCTTTTAACGGTTTCAAGATGGTACAGAATATGCTTGACTATCTTCTCTTTTTCATTTTTATCATGATTTTTATCCAGCATACTGGCTGTAGAATTCCAAATTGCCTTTAACCCTTCCCTGAATGTCCCATAATCATATTTCATCAAAGAAGCATTCATGATGTCAATAATCGGCTGTATAGGGTCATCTTTTTCTATTAGTTTTTCATCTGCACTGGCAGCTGCTAAAACATTTTCCAAAGTAACTCTTTCTGTAAGCTTGCCCATTACAACAGACGGTTTCATAAGGTCTAAAATATTCCACATATACGGTATCAAAGCTATAAATGCAAACATGCTGATGTAGTATGCAAAAAGAATGTAATTTTCAAGGTCTGAAATCCTGCTTTGAGTGTCAACTATGAGTTTCAGTAAAGTTACACAGTATGCTATGGCAAAAATGTAAACCACAATCAAAACCCAGAGGTCTGGAGTTCTTTTGAAGATATCAATTACCCTTGAAGAAGATGATGCAGCAAGCTGCACTGCTACTAGACTTAAAGTAACGACTATAGCCAAAATAGTAGCTTCGCTTTCAATAAGGGAGCTCAATATATAACGGGCACTGTCTACATCTGTATAAAGTAGCTTAAAATGATAAAAGAAAAGATATGAAACCAGTGTAACCATTATAAAAATAACTAAATAGTCAATCCACGCAACCAATCATTTTTAAATGAAACATTAAAAGCCATATATTATTTATAGTTCATTATAAATCACTTTCTTTTCTCTAAACTGCAATCTAAATTTTTATACCATACCCTCCCTTTCATCATGAATGTTTTTTTCCTTTATCAGTTTATTAATTTTGTCTAAGGAGGACTGTGCAGCTAAGCTTGTTTCTTTAACCTCCAATTCCTTTGCTCTTTTTCTTATATGTTCAAGTGATTCTTTGGCATGTTTTAATATACTATGGGCAGCTAAAACGCTTGATTCACTCCATACAGCTATCCTTCCAATTTCCCACAGATATCCTGCTATATCATTTGTATTTTCATTAAAATCACCTTCTAAAGCAGCCATTCCTAAATTAGATAAGTAATTAACGATTCTTATAGTTGTTTTAGGAAGATCATTTCTTGCTGTATATCTCCCCATATTCCCCATAGAATTTACCGCATTAGAAACGGATTGATCTAATTTTTGATCTATTGATAACTTCCCAATCCCATAGATGGTTCCCCCCATCCAAACTGTTTCTTCCAGTCCGCGCTGCGCATGTTTAGCTGCCTCTATTGCAATAATTCCAAGTGAATTAACCGTTACACTGGTTGCAAAATCAAGTTCATTTTGAGCAGCACCTCTACCAATTTCTCCTATTAAATCTGTTACTGATACCCGTATATCAATCATTTCCCGACTTATAGCACGTCTACCAATGTTTTTAATTGAATTAACTGCTTCACCCACTACACTCTCAATTCTATTTTCCATTGCAGTTTTTCCAATTAGATATATAGTGATTATTACTTCCATAACAGAATCTTCGTCATCACGGCTTACTGCTAATTTTCCAACTTTTTCCAGATGAGTAAATATATGTTTTACTACAATCCCTTCTTCCCTTTCAAATCTTCCATTTTTAAGTGTAGTAATCATATAATTTTCCAGTACATTCAAGCCGTACCTCATGGTTCCATAATCATATTTCATCATCGAACTGTGTATAATATCAATTACAGGTTGAACTGGATCGCTTTCAGTATCAATAACCGGCCTCATTATATCTGAATAAATATATGAGTAGCTGATATCGTTTGAATCAGTGCCAATGATTTTTTCAGATTCCTGTACACCTGCTAGAATATTTTCACTGGTTATTCTTTCAGCGAATCTATCTATTACTGTTGAAGACTTCATAATTTCGATAGATCCGAAAAGATAAGGTATTAATGAACCCAAAGCAAAAATAGCCAAGAAATATGCAGTCCATACCACAATATCAAAGTATAAAATGTTGTTGAAATAAACAAAATCTATAAAATAGAGTACAGTTAACGCATAGCCAATAGCCGCAATATAAATTCCCACAACTATCCAGATTGCAGGGGATTTTTTAAATATGTCTATAACTCGTGTAGAATAAGAAGAAGCTGTAAGTTGAAGGACAATCAAGCTCAACGTTATAACTAGTGCAATAATAGTAGCTTCACCCTCAACTACCGCAGTCAAAGTAAACCGAACACTTTCAATTGAAGTATATGTAAATAAAGGAGAATATAAGTATAAAACTGTTGAAAATACCGCTACAAAAACAGCGAAAATAGGAAAATAAATCTTCAGTCCTTTGGATAAATCTGTCGCATGAAACATTTGGGCACCACTATATTATTTGATTTTGATAATTAAAATAATATTCGTGATACAATGTTAATTAACCTGAAATGTTTTTTTCCAGGATATTGAAGGGGTTATCATGTTTAAAAGTTCCATATCCTATAAAGACCATATAAAACGTAATTTTCAATTTAATTATAAGATCCCGTTCTTACATTCTTTAAATATTTTAAGCATTATGTAAAATTAAATCTAAAATAAGGGGAGAAGATTAGTCCCTCAAGCCCAATTCAGTTACTTTCTTCTCAGCATCAGCTTTGTCTGGAATAAGGTAATATATTCCATTAACACGCTGGCTTTTCCCTGTAATTATCTCAGTCGGAGCATCATTTATGTCAAAATCTAGAAGAAGTTTTCCAAGCCTTACTGAATCATAAATAGGAACATTTGTATGAGTATTTTCACTCAACTGGCTTAAAATAGAGGGCAATTTAGGCAAATTAGAAGTTTCTAATGACTCCCTGATAATTTCTGCAATAATCTTTTGATGTCTCTGCACTCTTCCAAGGTCTCCTTTACTGTCCTGTCTAAAACGCGCGTAAAGCAAGGTTTGATCTCCATTAAGTTTATGTAAACCTGCTGGTGCTAATTCCGACCTATATGCGGCGATTTGTGGTTCGACATTGACATTAATTCCACCCAGAGCATCTACAATACTTTTGAACTCTTCAAAGTCTATCACAACATAATAATCTATATGTATGTTCAAGAAATTTTCTACAGTAGTGGTTGTCAAGTTAATTCCACCATAACCATAGGCAGCATTGATCTTATCCATACCATGTCCAGGTATTTCTACTTTACTATCTCTGGGAATAGAAAGAAGGGAAACTTTTTTTGTGTTCTTATCAATAGAAAGAATTGTTATAGAGTCAGTATTACCTGAATAAATTGAATTTTGAGCATCTCTACCTAATAACAGTATATTTATCTTACCACCAGTTTGTTGATCTGTAAGTTCAAATTCAACCAGGATAACTGCAGTAATTGAAACCAATATCAATATTATAATTATAAGAGCTTTTTGCCACCTTTTCATTTTTACCCCTCTTGCTTATCATATGTTAAAATTCGTTGATTTACGGCGTTAAATAGTTGATATTCATTTTGCAAAGACTTCAAATTATTTTACAATCAAATAGTTTTATACTATTTTTAATTTTTTGTAAAAAAACTCAAATAATGAATCATTTTTCACATCCCAAATAATCATTATACCTATTAATGTTTACAAGTTCCAGATCATCCTTTGGAGGAACTCCGTAAAAAATAGTCCCTTCTTTAAGTATTTTTCTCAAAATTGGGTTTAAATTATCTTTATTTCCAGTTAAATATTTTTTTAAAATATTTGTGTGGCATGCAAAGGGCATACCAAGACCTTCGGCAGTATCCAAATATCCGGATTTCCCCCTTGCAAGAATTGAAACTGTATTTCGGGGTTCTGGACTATTGAATATCCCATTTATAATATTTTTAAAAGTTTCAGATGATACCGTAGGTTGATCCGCTGCAACACAAAGGCAAAAATCATCTCGGGCCTTTTTAACTCCATTTAAAAGAGATTCCGATAATTCAACATTAACTTCAGGATTTATAACTATTTTAACTCTTTCATCATCAAATTCATCCAGTACTGATATTATTTCATCACTGAAATGCCCTAAAACAACGATACATTCGTCAACACCGGCATTTAACGTATTTTGGAGTGTTTGTAATATTATTGGATTTCCACAAAAATCAAGGAGAAGTTTATGCCGAATTTCCATTCCACGAGATCTAAAATCTTCCCTCATTCGCCTATTTTTACCTGCCGCAGTTATAATTGCTGATACCATTCAAATCACATTTAATATTACAAATCAGTTATTCATTAAACACTGAATATAAAATTTAAAAGTTATAAATAAGAGAAAAAAAGGAAATTTAAAATTATTCCTTTAAATCAATTAGGAACAAGTTCAATGATCTTAGTATATATGTTCATACTAGTTCCAGACCCTTCAGTCCACATTACTATCTTAATTGGGTAATCTTTAGTATTTGTAATTGTTACGTCTGTTGCAGGGTTATACCCAATTTTCATTGCATATTCCCCCCATTGCAGGCCCGCTGGAAGTCCTAATCCCGCTTCAGATGATGCGGCCCTCAGTGATCTTGCTGAAGGGCAAGTTCCATGAGATGCCCAGCCTCCAGGAGCCTCAGGATCAGGAACTCTTGCAAATCCTACAGTTTCCTTTCCTGATGAAGTTGTGTGTGGTGGAATTATGGTTCCATCCCATGCTTCTGCAAAGGAATGTGCATTATATGCCCTCTTGACGTTATCATACTCAGAATAATAACCCACCGTATCTGCTCCAGTTCCAATGACCTTTTCCGTTACAGATGTTGTATAAACCTCTATTGGTCTTCCTGAAGCATAGTTTTTCATATAATTCAGCACATTAAGTCCAAAGAAAGATTGAATATTTTCTGGTGTGACTAAATTCCTTCCATCGTTGAATCTTGAAATTGCATAGTCCAGTGTTATACTATCCCCATTACTAGCGCTTTTATACCAGTCCTTAATGGTATTTACGTTTACATAATTATGAGGCACAGTACCATTGTTGATCTGATCGTAAGGTACTACTTTTATAGTATTTTTTCCTTCTATTATCTTCAAGCCGTCATTTGTCTTAACTCCAAATGTATAAGGAGTTTTATATCCATAAACAAAATTACCAGGATAAGTAACAGTCAATTTATTATCTGTAACCGCTAAAATTCCAGGGCCTGTGAATCCCTGTGCAGATCCTTCTTTGGATATACCAGAACTTGTAAGCTGATCAGTTGGAGTTTTAACTGTACCCGTAACCACAGCATCTATAACATCTAAAAATTCCATGTTACTTATATAATACCCCAAGTATTCAGGATGATAAAGTAAAGGAACTTTTCTAATTTTACTATCATCTGTAACCTGAGTTCCTGCTATAACTGTATCACCTACACTCAAAGAAGTGATGTCTGTTGGCCCCTGTTGTGGACAGTAAGTTCCCACGATATTTCCAAAGGGATACATGGCCAGTGCCAGCAAAATAAGTATAGCTATGTTAATTTTTGAATTTCCCAAGTATTTCTGAAGAATATTTAACTCCCCCTTCCCCTATTATCAGAATGATATCTTCTTTTTTCGCTTCATTTATTGCTAAATTTAAGCTCTCTCCCACCTGTGCCTTACTTGCACCTAAAGTTCCTATTTTAGAGCCCTTTTTGCTAGATTCTGTCAATATAACATGGTTATTAACATTAATCTCAGATGAAGCTTTTCTACTAGCATTCGATGCTACTACTATAACATCTGCATCTTTTAATATTTTTGCTATTTCTATATCTCCCGCAATTCCACTTTCAGAGGATACCGTATTTACAACGATTAATCTTGAGGTTTCTGGTTTTTCTCGGATTAAAGTTTGAATTATTGCTTTAACACCCGCAGGATTATGGGCATAATCTATTATTACCTGCTTTCCAATATCGACTTTCTGAAATCGACCTTTTACACCTTCAAAAGATTCAATACCTCTCACAATATCATTAAAATCAATATTAAGTGCTGAAGCTCCGCTTGCTGCGGCAAGGGCATTGTAAACATTGTGAACACCTGCCTGTCTGAGTTTAACTTCTGCAGTATTTGATCCTATAACAAGTTTAAAAGAGTCATTCTTTACATCAAATGCTTTAACATCAGGTTCAGGGCGTTTAAATCCACAAGAACATTTATAAACTCCAAGATGACCCAAATAATATAGTGAATATTCAAGTTTTTTGCCACATAGCGGGCACTCTCTTATTTCAGGATAAGCTTCTATTTCCAAAGCCATATCTTCAATTCCATAAAAAAAGATTTTATTAGATGTATCCTTACTAAAACCAGTTACTACAGGGTCATCTGCATTGAAAATTAAACAGCTGGCAACATCTACAATCTCTCTTTTACAGCTTATATAATCCTGGAAGTTATGGGATCCACTTAAATGATCCTTAGAAATGTTGGTTATAATCCCTATGCTTACCTCGGATTTAAGGGCGCAGTTTTTAATTTCATCAGGATTTCCATGAGTACCTATCTCTAAAACAGCGATATCTCCATCAAGTCTTGCCTGAAAAGAAGGTGTTAATTCCGTATTTCCCTGCATTTTCAGTTTATGTTCAGGAGTTCTATATCCGCTGAGATTTAATATATTTTTAAGCATCCATGTTGTGGTGGTCTTTCCGTTGGTACCTGTTATTCCAACCACAGGTTTACCTACTTTACATGTGCTTAAAATCTCATCCACACTTATTATATCTGCGCCTGTAACGCTCTTTATTTTTCCAATCAATTTGCTATTTTGAAGTAAACTTGGAGCAACTACAATTACATCTGCATTTTTCAGGATGGTTTCGTCATGTTCTCCAAGATTGAGTTTTATCCCCTCTTCTTCAAGGATATTTATCTGCGGACTGTCTGTTGAAAGATCAGATACCGTGACGTCAGCACCGTTATCCTTTAAAACCCTTGCCATTAAACTCCCAACAGTTCCACAGCCGCCGATAACTACTGCTTTGAATTCTTGTTCTTTCATAAAAATAAATCCGTTTAGCTGGTTCACTGAAATTCAAGTTTTATCTTTATACTCTTTAATACCTTTATATATCTCTGATTTTACATTGTCATATGCATTAACAACACCGGGGCCTATATGAATTATTGTATCTCCCTCTTTTGCAATTTCCAATGCTTTAGATATTGAATCTGCAATATTAATTGTTTGGTATGTTTCTACACCATCAGCCCCATCCACTACTGTCTCCGCTGCTTCAGGATCTATTACTTCAGTAGTTTCATTTTTTGCGCTTGCAATAACCACATCAGCATACTTTCCAAGCACAGTGCCCATTTTAAATTTATCACGAACTGTAAGTGTATCAGGATTATCTACAGATATTATAAGCTTTCCTTCAAGAGCTAAACCATCTAAAAGACGTTCTGCAGCTTCAGGATTGTGGGCTGCATCCATGAATATATTTACACCGTTGATCAAGTCAATTTTCTCAAATCTTCCAGCTACTCCCGAAAAGCTTTCCATTTTATCTTTAATATAATCTAAATCAAAATCTAAAATCATATCTACAGTAAAAGCAGCCAGTGCATTTTCTATATTGCATGCACCTGGTGATTTAAGATTTATTCTCATATTACATGGATCTCTATACTTCCTTTCAAAGTTACCACAGTTACAGTATACTTTACCACAGTTTTTACAAACCACTGTTGGAATAGTTCCAGTTTTAATGGTAAATTCAGAACCATAAAGGCCTTTAAGCTCAACATCTTCTGCCAATATATCAAAGTCTATATTATTTTTATGATGATAAGTTTTACCTTCACATACAACTGTTCGGGGTTCATTAAAACCATAATATATGACTTCTTTATCAAATTTAGGGGTCAATATACTTATGATTGGATCATCACCATTTGCAATTAAAATCCCGTTTTTATGGAGTAAATCTTTTATAGCCACATTTCTCTCCACGTATTCTTCATATGTATTAAATTCATCCATATGATCTGGAGTAAGATTAGTTAAAACCCCTGCACAAATTTCAAGCCCGTCTAACATCCTTATAGTACCATGAGGAAGTTCAAAAACTGCAAAATCTTTATTTCCAGTTCCGTTTTCGACTATAAAGTCAACTAAACCTTCAATAACAAGCGAGTTCTGCAGGGATGAGAAAAGTAATGTTTCATATCTATCAGATAATGTATAATTTGTCATGTTGGTGGTTGTGGTTTTACCATCTGTTCCAGCAATACCAATCATAGGGATCTTTATAATAGAATTTATCATTTTTCCAATGTCCCTTGTACCAATTTCCATGATCTCGTAGTTCTCTTCACACTCATTAATAAATTGTCGAATTTCAGAATTTTTAGGGACATTTGGAGAAACAAAAACAACATCCGCCCACATTGCATGTTCATTTACATGCGATCCAAGTTCTACAGCTATTCCTTTTTCTTTAAGCTCTTCAATTCTCCTTCTGGCTTTTTTTGGTAGCTGTTCAAATTCCTTAATATCTGAAATAATAACCTCATTGCCAAGGTAATTTAAAAGATGTGCTGCAGGCCTTCCTGCGTTTCCTGCGCCTATTATCAGTACTTTTTTGCCCCTAATCACTGTATCATCCTTTGTTAATCTCCGTAGTGTTTCCTGTATTTCTATAAGTTTAGTTTGGCCATTTCCACCTATAAATATATTTTTACATTTGTCACTGCACTCCACTGCAAAGTCAACAACGTCGGCTGTATCTTTCATTATTTTAACAGTCCCACTATAACCTTCATTTTTTAACTTTTCAAATGCAATATCCGTTGTATTGTCTAATCCAGGGAATAAAACTATAGTTTCTGGATTAACTTTGACTACTTCCTTTAAAATTTCATATCTACAGGTTTCATTCTTTCTGGGCGTACCAATTATAGCCACATCAAATTTTAACTCATTAAGCACTGCTGCAGTTGCATCAACATTATCTGTTTTTCCAACCACAAAATTACATCCAGATAAATTCAGAGTTTCTGATCTTCCATTAACGCCTTTAAATTCACTTAATGTTTCATCAATATCGCTTTGTGGAATCTCTAAAAATTGTGCAACTTTTTCTGCGGCAGCAGCATTTTGAAGGTTAAATTTACCGAACAGTTTAAGATCTCTGTATCCATTTCCAAAAAAGAACGTTTCATTAGGATAGTCTTTAATTCCAGATAAAAATTCATCTTGTCCATTTAATATGGCTGTTTTCCCTTTTAAGAATCTACCTAACGAGTTTCTATAATTCTCAAGAGAATTATGGAAATCCATGTGATCATGCCCGATGTTTGTTACAACTATCAAGTCAAAATCAAAGGCATAAGAACAAAAATCAAGAGTCATATCACAAACTTCAACTATCAAAATGTCACATTTTTGTTTAGAAGTTTCCAGTATGAGTTTTGTGTATCCTCCAAATCCGCCACCAGCATTTCCACCTATGAGTACATTAAAACCTGCTTTTTCAAGTATTTCCTTAATCATAAAGCAGGTAGTTGTTTTGCCATTGGTTCCTGTTACTCCTATTGTAAAAATAGATTTATGATCTGCCAGAATGTCTGATAAAGACTTCTTACGAGATCTTATTTTTTCGCCGATCTTACTACTCCACAAGCTTGGACTTAAAACTACGGCATCTGCAGAATTTATTTTATCAAAATCATGATATCCAAGATCAAGATCTATAGCAGAGTTATGTTTTAATTCCACATTTTTTTGCATATCAGAAGCATAAACTTTATATCCATAATTAATAAGGGATTTTACAGCATTTTTACCTTCTGTTCCCAATCCGACCACTGCAACTTTCATATTACCTACCGATATTTATAATCCTAAAGGTTATTATGACTATCTAAAAATGGCTTCTAAAATAATTTAAATAATATAGATATTTAATTGTAACGCTTGAATTTCTCCGAGCTCTGTGAATCGAAAACAGCCGATCCCGTAAATTCATAAATAAGTATCCATTCTTATTATTAAACCCTAATTTATCTATAGAAAGCCATAAGATCATTTTCAATATTAGTTACCTCAAACAGCCATATTTACTTTTTCGTATTAATTTTTTTGTTATTTGTAATAATAAATTTTTTGATAATTCTATTATTCAAGTAATTTGATCTATACAAACTAGAATAATCAATTTGTATTTATTACAATCATATATAAATGATTTTTAATTAATATCATTTGATAAATATATCGTAAATATAAAATCAATGAAATGAAATTATTATCTCCTAACATAAATAATTTCAAATAATTAAAGCATTTTATTTCGCTAAATACCCCCAGAATTCCTATTAAAATTCAATAAAAATAATAAATCAGCAATTATATAACAATGTATTAACAATATATGAACAATAAACTAACTTGTTTATTTAAAGTCATTACCTAATAAATATCCTTAAGCTTATCTGTTAATCCAAGGATTTAATGATAAATAATTATAACAAAAAAATGATTTGATACAATCAACAACGAAAACATATCAAGGTGACATCATGAAAAATCTATCCAAAGAAATAGTAGAACGCATTGAAAACATTTCAAGGCCAGTTAAAATAATGCACGTATGTGGCTCCCATGAACATACAATAATGCAGCATGGAATAAGATCATTGATTCCAAAAGAAGTAGAAATAGTAGCAGGTCCAGGGTGTCCTGTTTGTTGTGTACCTTCAATAGAAGTTGATGAATGCCTGTATCTTGCACGAAAAGGCGTTACCATTACAACATTTGGAGATATGCTGAGGGTTCCTGGAACAACAGGGACACTTGCAGATGCAAAGGCTGAAGGTGCTGATGTAAGAATAGTTTATGGAATAAACAATGCGGTTGAAATTGCAGAAAAGATTGATAACGATGTCGTATTTATGGCAGCAGGTTTTGAAACCACTGCACCTACCACTGCGGCAGAAATAGTTGCAGGGCTTCCGAAAAACCTTTCAATTTTATCCTGCCATAGATTAATACCTCCTGCACTCAAATTTTTAATTGAATCAGGAGAAGTAAACTTAAATGCCCTTATAGAGCCCGGACATGTTTCAACAATAATAGGAACAGAACCTTATGAACTATTTTCTAAAAAATATGGCATTCCCCAAGTTGTTGCAGGCTTTAATCCACTTGATGTCCTGATTTCAATTTATATGATATTAAAACAGATGGATGAGGGCAAAGCTGTAGTTCAAAATGAATACAAGCGAGCTGTTAGAGAAGAAGGAAATATAAAAGCTCAAGAGCTTATGGATGAAGTTTTCTATATTAAAGATAAAGAATGGAGAGGTTTCCCTGAAATTCCGGACTCTACATATGAAATAAAGGATGAATTTGCAGATTCCAACGCAAGGGAAAGATTTGATATTCAAGTAGAACAGGGCGAAAAAGTCCCAACTGGTTGTATATGCGGCCCAATTCTGAGAGGAATTGCAAGACCAGAGCAGTGCAAACTTTTCAGGAAAGAATGCAATCCTATGAACCCAATCGGCGCATGTATGGTCAGTAAAGAAGGAACATGCAATATAGCATTTAGATATGGATCCGGATTATAATCAAAATCTCTAATTATAATTCGAGCCTAATTTCCAGGCTTCAATCCAATATTTTTAAATAATTGGAGTAATGTTCTAATGAAAGCAGTTGCTGTAGACATAGATGGTACGATTACTGATAAAAATCGGAAGATATGTGTAAATGCAATAAATGCACTGCGAAAAGCAGAAGATGCAGGTTATCCGGTTATATTAGTGACTGGAAATGTACTCTGCACAGCGAAAATGGTATCCACAATGTTAGGTACATCTGGAGGAATAGTCTGCGAAAATGGTGGAGTTGTATATACCACAAAAAGAAATTTAATTCTTGGCAATGTTAAAAAATGCAGACCTGCCTATGAATTATTAAAATCACAATATGATGTGGAAAAAACAGAATTCTCAGATCTTCGGTTATCTGAAATTGCGATAAAACGTACTATCGATGTAAATACTATAAAAGAGACTGTAAAAAATTTTGATGTTGTGGTATACGACACTAAATTTGCAATACACATTACAGACCCTTTAGTTAATAAGGGAAAATCACTTAAAATCGTTGCAGAAGATATTGGCATAACAGCTGATGAAATACTTGCAATAGGCGACAGTGAAAACGACCTTGAGTTCCTGGAGGTTGCAGGGTTCAAAGTTGCTGTTTCAAATGCAGATGATGAGCTTAAAGAAAATACTGATTATGTAACAAAAAAGGCCTACGGTGATGGGGCTGCAGAAGCAATTGAAAAATTTATTTTAAATAAATAGTATTATTAAGATGTTAAATAACATAACAGGAGATCTTATATGATAAATACTGCAGAACGCGCGTTAAATCTTGCTTTAAAAGATTCTGATTATGCAGAAGTGTATATAGAAAGAGAAAAAAGTATTGATGTAGACATCCAGAGAAATGAAATTAGTTTTGCAAAAGAAGAAATTACCTACGGATTAAGCGTAAGAGTAATTTTAAGAGGAAAAATGGGATTTTCTTATACAACTAATATTGATAAAATTGATGAAACCGCGAAGAATGCAATATTCAACGCGAAATCTAATATTGAAGATGAATATTTTGATTTTGCCCATGAATCCAAATACAGCCAAGTTAAAGGTACTTATGATAAAAAAAATGAAGCAATGGATATTGAAAGTTCCATCGATTTTGCAAAAACTATGATAAACACTGTTGAAGAAGAAAAATGTGAACCAACCTCCGGAGGATTTTCTGCAGGGAAAACAGAGAGCTTAATCTTAAATTCAAATGGTGTAAACCGCAAAGAAATAGGAACATCATTTTCAGGGTTTATAGCAGTAAATGCCGAAAAAGATGGAGAAATATCAACAGCATACGAAGGGGACTCATCAAGGCTCTTTGATATTAATCCAGAATGGATTGCAGATAATGCATGTGATATTGCAAAAAATTCTTTAAACGGCAAACCTGTAGAAACAAAAGATATGGATGTAATATTAGATTATCGTGCATCTGCAGGTCTTCTTGGAACATTTGTGGGTGCTTTTAATGCAGATAATGTTCAAAGAGGCAGGTCCGTCTTTGCAGATAAAATAGGAAATGAAGTTGTTTCGCCTTCATTAAGCATTTATGATGACGGTACATTTGAAGGAGGACTTGCTTCCGCAATAAGTGATGGAGAAGGAACTCCTACCCAAAAAACTGCTGTAATTCAGGACGGAATCCTAAAAAGTTTCATTTATGATATATATACATCTAAAAAAGGAAATACAGAAAGTACGGGTAACGGTATGAGGTCTTCATTTGCAGATATGCCTTCAGTGGGCTTAAGTAATTTTGTTCTTGAATTTAAGGATACCTGTGAAATGGAAGATATTAAAGAAGGAATACTTGTTACAGATGTTTTAGGTGCACATACAGCCAACCCAATTTCAGGAGACTTTTCAGTTGAGGCCAACAATGCATTTAAAATAGAAAATGGAGAAATTAGTTACCCTGTTAAAAAAGCCATGTTATCTGGAAACATATTTGATGTTATGAAAAATGCATCAAGCGGTTCTAAAGAAATCAGACAACGTGGACCCTTTGTTATTCCACGTGTTTTAGCTCCGGGTTTAAGAGTTGTGGGATAATCACGCTCTAACCACCCCATTTTTCCAATATTCTATTTTTAATGTTATTGCCATTTGAGTCAAAGATATTAATCTTTGGAACATAAATAAGATCAATGCGCCCCAACACTATAAAAAAGGAACTTTCAACTTATTTTAAAATTATGCTTAATCTAAGACCATCCAAGGTCAAAGTAGCTTCAATGATAGAAGCAAAGAAAAGTGAAGATATTAACTCTCTTTGGAGAGAACATGGACATATTCAAAACGAACTTAAAAATATATCCCATACAGTATCCTTTAATGGCCTGGAAAAACCCGATTTTTCTTATCTTGATTTAAAAATAAAGATTGCAGAAAAAATATTTGAAAACTGTTATTTTTGCGAGAGGAAGTGCCATATTAACCGAAATATAGAAAAAGGGTCTTGCAACGTGAAAAATCCAAAAATCGCATCTGAATTCATGCATATGGGCGAAGAAGCTCCTATCGTGCCCAGCCACACTGTATTTTTTACAGGCTGTAATTTTGAATGTATTTACTGCCAAAATTTTGATATAAGTCAATTTCCAGAATCTGGAATAGAAATAAACGAAATACAGCTAGCCAAACTAATTGATAAACGGAGAAAAGATGGTTCAAGGAACGTGAACTTTGTTGGAGGAGACCCAACCCCTAACTTACTCTATATTTTAAAGACAATGAAAATCTGTATTGAAAACATCCCTGTGATATGGAACAGCAATTTTTACATGAGCGAAGATGCCATGAAACTTCTTGACGGTTTTGTTGACGTATTTTTAAGTGATTTTAAATATGGACCAGAGGGGTGCGCAGGAAAGCTTTCTAAAATTCCAAATTACTGGAATACCATAACAAGGAATCATAAAATGGCGAAAAAGTCTGGGGATATGATCATAAGGCATCTTGTACTTCCAGGCCATGTTGAATGTTGTTCAAAACCTATTTTAAAATGGATAAGTGAAAACTTAGGGAAAAAAACCGTTATTAACATTATGAGTCAGTATCGTCCAGTTTATAGGGCCTGCGAATCTGAAAAAATTACAAGATATCCGAGCCGCCGAGAACTTGAAGAAGTGGTTACTTATGCAAAAAACTTAGGTTTTATAAATTTAATTTGAATATAACCTTTTTATAACTTTTAGCTTCTTTTTAATGTCATAATATATATTTATTTTATACTAAATCTAATTTAAGCATTTAGAGTTTAAAATTAGCCTATTTACATTCATATTTATACTAAAATTTTTAAAAAAGCAACATAAACATTAATGATTAATTTATGTAAAAACTAGTTAATATATATTTCTTTAAAACATATTATTTATCTAATAAATATTCTTAAATTTACAAACGTAATTGAAGCTACTAAAATTCCAAAAAAGTCATTTTAACACAAATAGAATGCATGCAAAGTTTAGTTAAGAATTATAACAACACTAGCGGAATTATAAAAGTAATGAGTATGACCTCTTTTGTTATACAACATTTAAAATAAACTGATTTATCCAAAATAATAATTGAAAGAGCTCACCCCACATATCCTATTTCAATAACCACATAATGTGCCTTAAATACTAAAAAGAGCTTTAAACATACTTTTTTTGAGGATTAAAATCAAAATATTTATATGATATAGAATATTAACTATTTTCTACCCATAGAAAAAACCTTAATTGAATTTTTACATGTTTGTGAAATTGATAAATTTCACAACCGGAAAAATTAAAAAAAATTTTCCATGCCTACAAAATCTATGATTTATGGCCGTAAAAATTCAGAGAATTTTTCCATGATTGGGCATTGGAGGCGTTATAATTAAGAGAAAACTGCCTTTTGCAGTTCTACTAATACTTGGCTTATTCCTGGCAAGTATAGCTGGCGCAAGCGCGGCAGATGTAGACACTGCACAATCACAGGCTGTTAATAACAGCACTGTGCAAGAAAATGCTGGAATACACACAAACAATACATACAATGAAAACGAATCGGTTGCAACGCAAAATTCGACCGAGGAAAACATAACGGAGGGTACGAGTACTGCCACATCAAATGCAAGTACCAACCAAACCACCGTTAAAACAGAACCAGTTGCACAAGATACAGCAAATACAAGTGCTGATCAAAATGCAACAACTTTCACAGTGACTTCAACAAACTCCACCAGCAAAAATTCAACAGATACAGAAACAAACACACAAAACGCAGCTTCAGCTGCAGTAAACAGCAGTCAAAATTCAACAAGCACAAAAACTAACACAGGGAATAATACGACCAGTACTCAAACTCAAAGTACTGGGTATGATACTATCAAAAATAATGGTAGTTATCAAAAAGCAGCTGCAGGGGAAACAAAGGTTATCTCCAAAAGCTTTACTGTAAAGCAAATCAATAATGCAGCAGCAAGAGTTAAAGCATACGTTGAAACCAACCACAGACTTCCAAATTATGTGGCAATTGGTACAATCCAAGTGCAAATGTCTGATTTCCTAAAATTACTAGTTGCAAATCTATTGCAGCTAAATAACGGAAAAACAAGTTCAATAACACTAAAAAGTATAAATAGTGCAGCGAAACCTAGCGAAAATGTTAAAAGCGGCACTATAACTAAAGCGGGTTATTTGGACCTTGCTAAAAGAGTGAATGCATTTATAAATGCAAATGGTATCTTACCAAATTATGCAACAAGCAGTCTTGGCAAACTAAATTATAAATCTTTAATTTACATGTTTTCCAAGGTACTTGCTTTCTACAATACAAATAGTAGATTGCCAAGTTATGTTACTGTTAAACCCTGGAGTAAAGTTGGAACTTCAGATACCTCAACGTCAGATTCATCAACACCAGTACCTGCATCGCTGCAGCAGTATCTCAAAGCAACAAAAAACTGTGAAGTAACCAATTCACAGATTCAAGCACTGGCAAAATCAATAACAAGCGGTAAATCGTCCACATATGCTAAAGCATCGGCGATATTTAACTGGGTACGAGATAACATAGGCTATAAATTTTATTATAACAGCGTAAAAGGAGCCGTAGGTACATTAACATCGAAATCAGCGAATTGCTGTGATACTTCTAATCTACTGGTAGCTCTTGAAAGAGCTGCAGGAATACCAGCACGATACGAGCACGTTTATGCTAAATTCTCAAGTGGCACATGGTATGGGCACGTTATTGCTCAAGTTTGGGTTAATGGTAAATGGTACTACGCAGATGCAAGTAGCTCCAGAAATACATTTGGTGTTATAAATAACTGGAATACAACAACAGCAACAGTATACGGTACATATGCATCCCTATCTTTCTAATAGAAAAATAAAAAGATGCTAAAGCCGTTGCAGTAGGAGTAATATGGATATAATGGCACTTTGTGCCGAAACCATGCAAATTCCACTAGCAACTTAGGTGCCATATCTGACAGCTGAAAATTGTTAATAGATCAGACAACACTAAAATTTGGATAAACACTGGTAAGTCGACATAAATGCTTTAACTAATAAAAGAATGTTGGAGACACTAAATTTAGTGTATTCCTCTAAAATCAGTTTAAACTGGAAAAATCTCCAAGAGATTTTATGCTCGAAAATTCATCAAAAAATCTACAGATTTTTAAGGATTTTCGTCAACCCCAAACACGGTGTGTTTGAGGGTCCTATTTTCTTTTTAGTTTGAAAAATTAGAATCTATACAATCTTCTCTAGTTTTTAACACACTTGTCTCGACATATTTACAGCATCTAAATTTTCAATTTTGTATTAATCTTGTTTGAGTCATACGTTAACACTGAAATTTTAGTATTAACAAATGCAGAATAATAATTAAACTATACAAAAAATAGTTAATACTCAGTTTTTTTAGTAAATTTTTTAGCATAATATATAATAATTAATTAATAAAAATGAATAAAATTCTTAAAATTTCAAATAACTTCGTTTAACCAAAATAGAATGTTAATAGAGTTTATTTAATGATTACTCCAATTATACCCCAAGTATAAAAGTAATGTACATGCCTCTTTTTGCCAAATAATGTTTAAAATAAGCGGATTTAGTGAAAATAATAATTGAGAGAGTTCATCCCAAAGATCTTATTTCAATAACCGCACAACATGTCCTAAATTGTAAAAAGAGCCCAATAAGCGCCTTTTTTTGGTATTAAAATCAAAAGATTTATATGGCATAGTGCATTAACTACTCCCTATCCATAGAAAAACTCTCATTGAGTTTTTTAATGATTGGTAATCGGAGGCGGTATAATTACGAGGAAATTGCTTTTTGCAGTCCTATTAATATCCAGTCTTTCTTTGACGGGTATAACTGGCGCAAGCGCGGCAGACGTAGGAACTGCACAAACACAGGCTGTTAATAACAGCACTGTGCAAGAAAAAGCCAATATACAACTAAATAATACATGCGACACAAAAAAATCGGTTGCAACGCAAAATTCAACCGATAAAAGTGTAAAAACAGTGCAGAATACAAGTACGGCTACATCAAGTGTCAGTACTAATCAAACCACCGTTAAAACACAAGCAGTAGCACAAGATACAGTAAGTACAAGTGATAATCAAGCTACAGCAACTTCAACAGTGACTTCAACAAATTCCACCAGCAAAAATTCAACAGTTTCAAAAACAAACACAAATAACATACAAGCAGCAGCAGGAGAAACAAAAGTATCTAAAAACTTTACTGTAAGTCAAATCACAGATGCAGCAGCTAGAGTCAAAGCATACATCGAAACCAACCACAAACTTCCAAACTATGTGACAATTGGTACAACTCAAGTTGAAATGCCTGAATTCTTAAAACTACTGACTGCAGGTTTACTACAGATAAACAACGGAACAACAACATCAATAACACTCAAAGACATAAACAGTGCAGCAAAACCTAGTGAAAGTGTTAAAAGTGGTAATATAACTAAAACAGGTTATTTAGACCTTGCTAAAAGAGTTAACACTTTTATAGATGCAAATGGTGCTTTACCAAATTATGCAACAAGCAGTCTTGGTAAATTAAATTACCAATCTTTGATTTACACATTTTCAAAGATAATGGCTTTCTATAAAACAAACGAAAGGTTACCAAGTTATGTTACAGTTAAACCATGGAGCACAGTTGGAAGTTCAAGTACATCGACTTCAGGTTCAACATCAACATCAGTACCTGCATCATTACAACAGTACCTTAAAGCAACAAAAAACTGTCAGGTAACCAATTCACAGATTCAAGCACTGGCAAAATCAATAACAAGCGGTAAATCGTCCACGTACGATAAAGCAGTGGCAATATTTAACTGGGTAAGAGATAATTTAGGTTATTCCTTCTATTATAACACCAAATACGGTGCTGTAGGCACCTTAAGCAAAAAAACTGGAAACTGTGTTGATACAGCTCACCTGTTAATAGCTCTTGAAAGAGCTGCAGGAATACCAGCACGATACGAACACGTTAAAGCCAAATTTACAAGTGGTAACTGGTACGGACACGTTATCGCTCAGGTATACGTGAACGGTAAATGGTATAATGCAGATGCAACCAGTTCTAAAAACACTTTTGGTGTTATTAAAAACTGGAATACCGCAACAGCGACATACTACGGTACATACGCATCTCTATCTTTCTAAACTAGAAAGAAATAAAAAAGAGGGAAAAAATGATTAAAAAATCTATAGTTGCAGTAGTGGTAATGCTGGCTGCAGCGGCACTGGTATTCGGTGCTTCTGGAAACCACATAAATTCCACTAACAATTCAAAGGGACAACAGTCATCTGTTACTGACAGCAGTTCATCCAGTAACAGTGCATCAGATAGCGACAAAGCATCAGATAACACAACTAAACCAAAGATAACTTCAGAAGAAGCCCAAAAATTAGCCCAAAAATACATTGACGTAGACGGAGCAACCGCAGGAACACCTAAATTGATCAAAACTGATGGTCAATACATATATGCTGTTCCTGTTATCGACAACGGAACAAATGTCGGTGAAATAGACATTAACGCTATAACTGGCAAAAACGTTGGAGGCGCAGGCGGGGCACCTTAAGGTGTTTCCCAAATTGATTACACTGAAAAGATCTCTTATGAGATCTTTTACTTTTTTATTTTAAAATTGCCCAATTCATTATCTTCTTTAAAATTTATTATCACACTTTTTAAGGCAGGAAAGTCTGTAAAGTTTAAAAAAATAAAATAACTTGATAGTACATAATTTTAAATATTTGAGTCCATAGTTTATTACATAGTTATAAATAATTAAAGGAGTTAACATACCTAAACACGATAAAGCAGATAAAATATTTTATCTCAATTTTATAAATAACACATGGTGAAGTAATTAGATTTATTAAAACCACAAATAAGTGATAAGAATGATATGCGATAACTGCGGGGCAGAAATAGATAACAAAGAAACATACTGCCCTAACTGCGGAATGGAACTTCCAACTTCTAAATCCTCAAAAAAGAAAAGTTATAAAAATTCACAGCAGTTTGATAGTTTCCAGTCAAAGAAAAAATATAGAAATTACCCTAAAGAAGAACATTTTGAGGGGAAACGCTCAAGAAGAGAGACGGATCCATCTGATTTTGCATATGATATCCCTCACCCAAAGGCAGATTATACAAGTTATAATGAAGAAGAAGATTACAAAAGAAAGCCTTTAAAAAGGAAATATTACGGCGGTCCTTCATCTTCTAAACGCCATGATTCACCATATCAAAACGATGTTGATTATGAAAGTTATTATGATCATGGAGAAGAAGAAGTTCATGAAACAAAGAAATCCAGAATTAGTTTAGGTACAATATGCCTCTTCATGATCATGATACTTCTACTTGGATTTGTTATAGGGCTGATACTGTTTTCAAATACGCAGATAACTCCTAGCGTCCCTGGTTTCAATAGTTAGTATCAACTCCCAACTTATTTTAAAATAAAATTTAGCTAGTATCATTATATCTAAAAATAAAGCTAGCTAAACCTGACGGTTTAACTAATACCATCCAGAAATTGAAAACTTACCTTCAAGAATTCTTTTTTTAAGTTCACCAGTGAGTTCCCGTGCCCTTTTAATATCAGACTGCCTGCATATTATAGGCACGTCTATAACTTCATCATCCATTTTGAATTTCAGTTCACCACGTTTCATTTCGAATGCACCATGTTGACAGGAAGAAGCACACATGCCACAACCAAAGCACTTCCCTTCATTTAAAGTGCCTTCGTATGCTCCAGTAGGACATCTTTCACGTACCATACATACCCCACAGTTTAAACATGCTTCAGGATCGTAAACTGGCCTTTCATCATTATCACTCCAGACAGAAGCGTAGTCTGTAAACCCTAAAACTTTATGTCTTCCACGTATATCTGCAACAGGTAACTGTATATCTTTATTTAAGATAAAGGTGTTCTTCAAAATTTCATCATTTAGAATTGGGATTGCAGCAGCTACACTGTTGAAAACTTCTGGCCCTGCTGCTGTTTTAAACCCGCCGAGGTAATGTGGATCCATATCGACCATATCTGCAGCTATCATCAAGTTTGGTTTTTCAGGAGCACTTCTTGTCCCACTGCCAAGAACAATTCCTTCAGATCCACACAACAGCACTTTAGTTCCTGTTTTTATTGTTTTCATCCCAGGATCATTTTGCAGTGGATTTAATTCGCCGCAGCCTGAAAATGAAAGCCCTTTAAATGGCCCTTCCATATCTACAGCATTAAATATAGATGCAACAGGTTCTTCAGTTGGGTTTAAAAATGCAGTGTAATTTTTAAATGCCAGACGAGTTCCAACCATCCGTGCCATGCCCATTTCATTAATATTTGTAGTTGATTTTATAATTTCACCGTTAATGGACTCAACTTCAATTTCTATATCTTTTCCTTCTACAATATCCTTAAATAAGAATCCTCCACCATATTCTTCATCATAAATACTGTGTGAGGTACCATAAGCTATTAAATCAACAGACCCAAGCCATTCATTTGGACATGGACCTGAAAATCCAGGGACTCCATTTAAAAGGACTTTTTTTGCTTTCTTAAATGATCCCGGCTCCCCTGCAGGAATATGAAAGACTGCAGCTGTTCCAGACATTATTCCACAAGTTCCTGCAGTTACAACATCAATATCTTCTGCTTTTGGTTCCTCTCCATCCCTTACAAGATTACTAACCTCTTCTGCTGTTAGTACAGTTGCTTCTCCGCGTTGGATTTTCTGATTAATTTCTTCAATGTTACGAATATTCAAAATATGACCCCTCGATTTTATAACAATAGTTATATTAAACTAATTTCTATAAAAATATATTCTAATCTATTTCAATCAAACTATATTTATTTTATTAAAATTAAAAAAATAGGAATTAAAATGAGTATTATCCAGTAAAAAGTAAAATAATAGCTATTTATCTATTTAGGTATGCCCATATATTTTCGGACCCCGCCAGCTATGATCCAGAGTATAATTGCACCAAATAAACCATATTTAAATTCATACAGATTAAATACTCCTCCCAAAAGAATTATGAGCCCTAAAACACCTACAATGTACATTATAAAATCAATCTGCCTGTCTTCCATTTTTTGTCCTCCTTAATCTTATTTATAAAGTATAAACTTAAAATATTCTTATTTAATCATTTATAGAACAATATATAATTTTTATGGGAAAATATAGTCTATTAACTATTTTTGGTAATTATAAAGAGAATACATTAACTTTATGCACCAAATTATATCCTCAATCTATTTTTAAATAGATGCTATTTTTCCATAGGCTGTTGTAAATATTCCAATAAAACATGCCACTGCAAAAACCTTAAATGCAACCCTTATGCTCCCTAAGAGATTGAAATAGGTATCAGGAGTAATTTGGACCTTTCCAATTAGCAGTGAAAAGATTAATATAATAATTCCAAAGCTTAAAACCTGCCCGCTAAGCCGCATTGTACTGGCCGTTGCAGAAGCTACACCATAATTCCGTTTTTTAACAGACCCCATAATTGCGTTGGTATTAGGGGAAGAAAATAGAGCAAATCCTGAACCAAGCACAAGCTGTCCTGCTATTATATAAGGTAGTCCTGTAAAAAATCCAACATAAATAAAAAATGAGAGACCAACAGCCGTTAATGCCATTCCAATTGAGGCCAGTATCCTTGGATCAATCTTATCCGATAATTCTCCGGCAATTGGAGATATAATTACCATTATAAGTGGCAGAGGGAGAAGTACCAGTCCTGCTCTTTGAGGAGAATATCCCAGTATATACTGCAAATAAAGGCTTAATAAAAAAACTGCACCAGTAGTTGTGCTGTAGTTAATCAGCGCCGCCAAATTAGAGAGAGCAAATATTCTGTTTTTAAAGAAAAGATTCATATCTAGAAGAGGGTTATCCACTCGCATATCCACAATAATAAAGACTAAGACCCCTACAATCCCCATTACTGTTAATATTATCCCTAAAGTTCCAGGGAGGGATGAAAATCCATACATCAAGAAAAGGAGCGCAAAACTATATACAACTGCACTTTTAATATCGAATTTTTCTCCCATACATTCAGCCCACTCTCCTTTTAATCTCAAAAGAACAAATGAAATTACAATTAAACCCAGCAGTACATTTAAAAAGAAGATACTCCTCCAGCCAAGATACTGAGTCATGATTCCCCCCAAAAATGGGCCAATTGAAAGGCCAAAATAAACTCCTGCAAGATTAATTCCCAAGGCTTTTCCCCTTTCAGCTAAAGGAAATACAGAAGTTAAAATTGCCATCCCCGTGCCAAATATCATTGAAGCCCCAATTCCCTGAAAAGCTCGAAATAGAACCAGCAGCAGTGCAGATGGAGCGATACCTGCGAGAAATGAAAAAATAGTATAGGTAATTATTCCATATGTAAATATCCTCTTTAGTCCATAAATATCGGCAATTCTCCCAAATGGGAGTGTAAAAATAGCTGATGCCAGCAAAAATGATGCTGAAATCCAGCTGAGTAAAACCGCATCTGCAGCAAACTCATTTCCAATGGTTGGAAGTGCAACGTTGAGTGAAGAACCCATAAACGGTACAAGAAAAGCAGCTAATGTGGCAGCCAGTAATGCAGTCATTTTAGTTACGTCATTGGCCTTGTTTTCCATAGCAGTTCCTTCTTAAAAAATCTAAAACAGTTGAAATTAAAATAAAAATTACAGCTATTCTATTAACCACTAACTATTAATCTTTCGTAACTAACTTATTTCAATACATAACTAAGCCAAAATTATTTAAAATACAACTATTGCATCTTTAATTCTTATAACTCCCCTAAAAAAAAGATAAATTTTAAATTTTCCTAAACTATAAAATTTCACACCCTGCATTTTTATTTCATCCAATTAACCCATATGAGAATACCTACCTAACGTACCCGCTGTTACCCATACAGCGAGTGTGCCCAACAGTACATATATCAATGAATAGTGAAATGTGCCCACCATTAAAAATATCAATCCAATACTGCCTATAACTCCCATTACAGTTTTCCCAACAGCACCGCCTATAATCCATAGTATAAAAGCAGCCATTAATCCATAACTAAGATTATAAAGGTTAAATACTCCTCCCAATAAAATTATAAGCCCCAAACCACCTAAAAAATAAGTTAAGGCATTTTGTTCATTTCTCCGCATTATCCTTCCTCCAATCAACACCATTAATGTCGTTACGTATCATAAAAAAGATATTCCAAAACCTGTTGAATTATTACAAAACAAGACATATATAACCTTTATGAAAAAGTACAGTATTAGTATTATCAATAATGTAAATGGAAATCTAAAATTATGCAGATTTAAGTTTGAACTAAAAATAAGTGTTTAAATTAGTAAAAAAGAAATAAAATTCAAATATTAATTAAAAATAGAAAAAAAGATTAAATCTTTTTTAATTCAGTAACTGCAAACTCAAGCGCTTCCTGCATTTTTTCAGCTTTTGGCCCTGCACCCTGGGCAAGATTTGGCCTTCCGCCCCCACCGCCGCCGAGAATTGCAGCAGCATCTTTTATGATGCCGTTAATTTTGATACCGTTTTCAAGCGCTTTTTTAGAGACTGCACCAACTATTTTACCTTCACTGCTTCCCAGAACAGCAACATCAACTTTTCCCTGTTTTTCTGTTAAGTCAGTTGCCATTTTTATAAGTTCGTTCATGTCAGAATCAATTATTTCACTTAAAACAACTAAATCACCGATTTTTTCAGTTTTGTTTAAAATTCCCTCGGTTTTAAGTGATGCAATTTCCCCTTTAAGTTTATTAATTTCATTTTTAAAGGATTTCCACTCATTGAAAAATCTGTCACAGGTTTTAGGAAGTTGCTCTGATGTGACTTTGAATACATCTGAACTTTCTTTTAAGATATTATCGTTACGCTGTGCTGCTTCGATTGCAGCTTCACCCGCTGAAAATTCAATTCTTTCTACACCATCCTGAATTCTTTCAGTCTTGGTTATTTTTATAAGTCCAATATCTCCAGTTTGATTACAGTGAGTCCCTGCACATGCCTGCACATCAATTCCGTCAACTAAAACTGTCCTTATGTCCATTCCTGGGACAATTCCACCTTGATATAATATGAATCCATATTTTTTCTCGGCTTCTGCCCTTGCCATCCAGTTTGTAAGTACAGGACGGTTTTCCATAACGAATTTATTTGCCAGCAGTTCAATTTCCTGAAGTTCTTCAGGTTCTATTCGTTTATAATGAGTAAGGTCAATCCTTGACTTTTTAACCCCTTTCTGAGCTCCTGCTTGCCATATGTGATCTCCAAGGATCTTTCTTGCTGCTGCAACGATTAAGTGAGTTGCTGTGTGGTTTCTGGTTAAAGCCATCCTTCTGGAAATATCAATTTGACCAGTTATTATCTGACCTTTGTAAGGATGCACTTTCTCAATATCCTCTTCAGCCACCCTGTGTAAAACAGTGTTGTTAACTTTTTCAGCGTGTAAAACTTTTATTTTTTCACCGCGGATCTCTAAGTATCCTATGTCAGAAGGCTGACCTCCCCCTTCAGGATAAAATACAGTTTGATCCAGTACTACATTATTTTCATAGGTTCCAAGCACATGCGCCTCAAACTGAGTATCAAACGGCTTCTTGTAAAATAATAAATCAGTTGCTGGGAATTCAAGCTCGATTTCAGCTTTTTCTTCCTGAGCTTCTTCTTCATGCTCAGCAGCTACCAATGTATAGAAATTATCAGGTACTTTTACCTCAAATTCCATCTTTTCAGAGATTTCCTTGGTAGTCTCTGGAGGAATTCCATGGGATTCATAAAGTTCTTTAAGGGTTTCAAAGGGCATCTCAGTTTTATTCTTTTTCCTGAGTTTTTTAACGCTCCTTTTAACAAGTTCTCTACCTTTTGAAACAGTTTTATCGTACCTTTTATCCTCTAAATTAATTACATTAATTATATGATCCTGACTTTGCCTGATTTCAGGATAGGTCTTAGACAGAAAATCAAGCTGTATTCTCATTATATCTGCCAGGGACTCTTTTAATCCCAACTCTTTTATGAAACGGATTGTTCTCCTCAGGACAAGTCTTGCAAGATATCCTTCTTTAACATTGGAAGGAATTACACCGTCTGCAAGCATGAATGCAAGGCATCGTGTATGGTCTGCAATTACATAAATAGCTTCCATTGGTTTTGTAGCCCTTTCAAGGTCATCTAAAGATATATTAAGTCTATCTGCAACTTTTGACCTTAATTCTCTCAGGTCTGCAAATGTTTCAATGTCCATCATACCTGCAACTTGAGCATTCTCTGCTAAGATTCTCTCATCAACTTCAACACCAGACAGTTCCTTTAATGTCTGTATTACGGGTCCAAATGAAGCATCATATGCAGTTGGTGTTCCCTGAGATATCCATGCAAATCTTTCAAGTCCATATCCAGTATCTACAACTGTAAGTGGAATTTCTTCAAGTTTTCCATCAGGTAAAGTTTTATATTTAATAAAAACAAGTGTTGCGAGTTCTACTCCCCTGACACAAATTTCATAACATGGCCCGGCGTTTCCTCCACCTTTCCACCATGATTCAATGTAAGTAATTTCTTCAGGGTTGATTCCAATAGATTTAATGAAGTCATGACAGTATTTTACTGTTTCATCTTCCCAGTAAATCTGTTCTTTATCAGTATTAAAAGCATGATGTGCACCCATTGTAAAACATGTCATGTGTCTGCCGGTCCTTCCGACATTATCCACATCGTTAAGTCTTATTGATGGCTGTGCAACTACCAGTGGGTTTGCAGGTGGTTCTACAGCTCCTGATGTTACCCATGGTTGAAAATCGTAAATTGATGCACCTACTAAAAAAACATCATCTCTCCACCGCTTTGCAAGAACAGGATATCTCTTTATAGGTGTATGTCCATGTTGGGCAAAAAATTCAGTAAAAGCTTTTTGAATTTCGTAAAGATCATATTTTTTATCTGTGGCAGGATTTCCAATAAATGTATATTCATCGCAGGGTGCGTCCCCACATGTCTTTCTATCTCCAATTGACCAGAAATCGTTTCCACAGGTAATACAAGTTTTTTTAGTAAATCCTAGTTCTTCAAGTTGGCGAGACATAGTAATCATTGATAAAAGTTATTAAATTATAGTAAATTACCAAATATTTTTATACAACACTTTAAACGGTGTTTTTATTTTTAAATATTAATCTTTATAAATTGAATAATTTACATTTTTGACTTAAAATAGCAGTATAATTAAAATAAAAAAATAGGAGAAAGCCAAAAATGGCTTTGAAGTTTTGGAATTATCCGAAGAGAGCACCGAGACCTGCTGCGGCTTCTTCTTCTTTTTCTTCTTCCTCTTCTTCTTCCTCTTCTTCTTCTTCAGCTGGAGCTGCTGCTGGAGCTGCTGCTGCTGGAGCTGCTGCTGCTACTGCAGTTTTTTCCATTGCTTCTTCGATGTCTACGTCTTCGAGTGCTGCGATTAATGCTTTTACTCTAGCTTCGTCTACTTCTGCTCCTGCTGCTTCTAATATTTTAGTTACATTTCCTTCGTTAATTTCCTGACCAGTTGTGTGCAATAACATTGCTGCGTATACATATTCCATTATAATCACCTTTCAATTTTATAAATTTAACCAAACAAGGCACCTAACCCTGCTGCGGCATCTTCTTCTTTTTCTTCTTCCTCTTCTTCTTCGTCTTCATCTTCTTCTTTTTCTTCTGATTTAACTTCAACAGCCTGTGGGCGTGATTTTAGTTTGTCCAGAAGTTCATCATCAAGTGCTTCTTCATTTTTGCTAGCTATTTCAGATGCCAGTGCTAACATTTGTAAGTAAGCCTTGGATAACAGTAAGTCTGTTGTTTTTGATGTGAGAATTTCTGCATTTAATGCTAGATTCATTGACTTGCTTGCAGCATTCTGTATTATATATGGCATAGCCACTTTGTTGTATATTGAAGCATTTACTGATAAGTTCAATGCTTGAGAGAATGCAGTCTGTATATCAGATATGGTTTTACTCTCATCAATTGTTAAAAGATCAGATGTGTATACCGTTTGATCTTCATATGCTGCTACTAAATCAATTCCAACTTCCATTGGGTGGATATCAAGTCTTGTAAGAATACCTGCTATCTCCCTGGAAACTACTTCCCCTTCAGCTACAACAACCTTATCCTTGGTTATGACGATTTTTCCTTTATCAATTTTTGCAGGAATACCGACTTTTTGAAGTTCCCCAAGAATAGGACCTGGTTTGAAAGCTGTGTCACCTTTAGGTACTACAATATCTGCAGGGGCAATACTTCCAGCCTTTGCAGGAGCAGGAGTCTTACTAGCTTCAAGAATCTTAAAAAGCTTAAATGGATTCATATTTGTAAAGATTAATGCAGGTTGCCCTTCCATATGTTCTCCGAGAGCATCTATATTAGATTTTTGAGATTCACTTAAAGCAAGGCTCATCAATGTCTTTCTTGACATTTTTACAGTTGCGTCCTCTTTTAAGGTTCTTCTCATCTTTTGGAGTTGAGGAGCTGGTATATCTGCTAGATTAGCCATACCTACTACGCTATGGCCGTCAATCAGTTCTTTAAGATTATTTACCTCGTCCTTTTTCCAATTAGCAACATGAGCCATTAGATCACCCTCGTTACTGGACCCATGGTTGTTTTAACATACATGGATTTTATTTGGTTTCTTCCTTTTTCAAGGTTCCTGTCCAATACGCCAAGCACAGCTTCTACATTATCCGCAATCAGTTCATCATCCATATCTTGTGAACCTACAATCGCCTGAATAACTGGCTGATCTTTTATTCTTACTTTTACAGTATTAGAAAGCCTTTCCAATATAGGATCTGGTTTTACAGTAGCTGGAACTGGTTTTGGCATTTTTTTCCTAGGCCCAAGAACTGGTCCTAAAAATCTACCAACCTGTGGCATCATATCTGCCTGTGCAACAAAAAATGTGTATTGACTGGCCATTTTTTTGGCCTGTTTCCGGTCTTTTCCCAGCTCTTCTAAATCAGCTTTGCTGATTACAAGGTCTGCACCGGCATTTTCTGCTAGAATTGCCAGTTCACCATCTGCTATAACGGCAATTTTAATGCCTTTACCGCGTCCATTTGGAAGGAAGACTTCTTCATCAAATCTGTTTTCTGGTTTTTTCACGTCTAAATCTTTGATGTTTATAACAACATCGATAGACTGTGTGAAGTTTCTCGGCTTGGATTCTTCCTTAGCCTTCTTCACTGCTTCCACTATCTCTTGATTCATCAAATTCCTCCATGAACTTTTTTGATAAAAAGTTCACAATTATATGTGGTATTTAAACCAAACGGATTATTTTGGTCAACTTATATATTTAATTTATTAAAATTTATAATAATTTATCGTCGTAAATACCTTCATCGATTTCTTTTTGAACTGTTTTAGGATCCTTTCCTTCTACAGTTAAACCCATACTTACACAGGTTCCTACAACTTCTTTTGTAGCCATTTTGTAATCGTTTGAAAGTAACGCGCTAAATTTCATTCTGGCTACTTTTAATGCTTGTTCTATTGATAGATCAGCAACTTTATCAAGTCCAGGATCTTGAGAACCCTTTTCAATATTAAGTTCATCCTTTATAAGTGCTGTTGTTGGTGGTGTACCTACTTCAATTTCAAATGCTTTAGTTCCAACGTCTACAATTACTTTTACTGGAACTTTCATTCCATCGAAATCTGAAGTTTTTTCGTTTATCTGTTCAACAACTTGCATCATGTTAATACCAAGCGGTCCTATTGCAGGTCCTAATGGTGGTCCTGGTGTTGCTTTTCCGCCTTCAATGAGAATTTCTACGGTTTCTTTTGCCATTAATCTGCCTCCTTCTGTATTAATCTAATTTGGTCACCTTTGACCGTAACTGGGATTGGAATCGCAGCTTCAATAAGTTCTAAAACTACTTCTTCCTTAGATTCATCTATTCTAACTACTTTAGCTTTTTCATCTTTAAAAGGACCAGATATAAGCTCTACAATACTTCCTTTTTTAACAGAGGCAAGTACCGGTTCTGGGTTTAAAAATGTTTTTATCTCTTCAAAGGATATTTCACCTTCAACTGATCCCCTTAAATTTGGAACTTTAAATGCGGGATCCTGCATATCTACTTTTGAAGGAGTTTCTACTAGTATATAACCTTTTAAAGTATCTGGAACAAGTATTGAAGTTACGTCTATATCACTGTTTCTAATATTTCTTGCAAGCAGCCTTGCAACGTTTTTTTCTTGTCCCACAAGGGTTCTAAATGCATATATCAAATTATCACTTACCTAAAACATTTAAGCTAATTTAATGCAGTAAATCAATAAAAATTATGTTTGACTAATTAACTGAGCCACAAGAGTTATTACAAAACCTATGACCCCTATGATTATAATTCCAATTCCAGTTATCTTTGCTACGTTTATATATTCATCACGTTCTGGCCTTTTGGATATGTATAAAACTCTTCTGTATTGTTTTAAAGCTTGGGTAATAGATTCTTTATTCAAATTCATAAAAATACCTACTTAAATTCATAATAGAATAAGTTATTGAATTAAGGATTGGGAATAATGTATTTGGTAATTATTCTATATAAATGATAATAGTTTATTTTCATTATGAATTTATAAACCTTTTCATTTTTATAGATAACTAAAACTAACCAAGAGAGAGAAAATCATAGGGTGTTTTTATAATTTATATTATATGATTAAAAAACACCATCTATAAACTCTTCTAAAGCAGATTCATGCACAGAATCTTTGCTTTCTTCTTCCAGATACTCGCGTTCAGCAGGCGCGCCATATATGTGAGGAGATTTTACTCCAGCTACTACTATAGTTGTCCTGATGATATTTTGAAGGTCTTCCTGTATCTGTGTACCCCAGATTATGTTTGCATCGGGATCAAGTTCATCAGCCACTATCTGAACAATCTTTTCAGCTTCGTGTAATGTCATATCTGAACTTCCAGATATGTTTATCAATGCACCTTTAGCATTTGAAATATCCAGATCAAGTAATGGACTATTTAATGCCTCATGAACAGATTCAATTGCCCTATCGCCAGATTCAGATTCGCCCATACCAATCATTGCCATTCCAGAACCCTGCATTATACTTCGTATATCTGCAAAGTCAAGACTTACAAGACCAGGTTTAGTTATGAGCTCGGTTATTCCTTTAACAGCTCTTCCTAAGAGTTCATCTGTAACCATGAAAGCTTTGTTTATAGGCAGATTTGGTGCAACTTCCAGTAATTTATCATTAGGTACAACAATTACTGTATCTGCATTACTCTGCAGCTTTTCAAGTCCTTTTTCAGCATTTTCTCGTCGTCTGAGTCCTTCAGCACTGAAAGGCATTGTAGCGACTGCAATAGTTAATGCGCCAATTTTTTTGGCTAACTTCGCAATTACTGGAGCAGATCCTGTTCCAGTACCTCCACCAAGCCCACAGGTTACAAAAACCATGTCGGCTCCTTCTAACCTTTCTTTTATCTGTTCTTCACTTTCTTCAGCACTTTCTTCACCTATCTCAGGTATACCGCCAGCGCCTAATCCTCCACATGTTCCTTTACCTATGAGTATCTTTTGATGAGAATTTGAGTAGAATAAGTCCTGTGCATCTGTATTTACTGAAATAGTATCTGCGCCTTCGATTCCTATTTCCATAAGTCTTGAAACTGTATTATTTCCAGCCCCTCCAGTTCCAACAACAAATATTTTTGCTTTACTCTGTTCTATAATGTCTTTGAGGTCACTGTTGATGTCTGATATATCGAAGTTATTCTGGATATCACTTGGTGTTCTCTCCCTTCTCACTTCAGATTCTTTTAAGGTACTATTTATAAGAGATTTCAATTCCTACCCCCACAGCCAATGTTGTTAAATTTATTTGTGGTATTGTAATAACTTATATTTAAAACCAGCGATTATATCAATGATAATTTACTATCTTGCAAATAATTTTTTAGTTTTATGAGGATATCCCCGCCACATCTTTTAGATATTGCTCAAGTATATTACTACATTAATGTCTTTGATTTTCTAATATATGTCCACGTTAAATTCATGAAAATATATCTAAATATAAGAATTATCTCCTAAAATTTAAGATTAAAAAACTATTCCCGCAAACTAAGATCGAGGCATTGCAATTATCTCTTTAATTTTAAGATCAAAGAAATTATTCATATGCGCCGGCTCTAAAACTACCGCAGCATCAGCACCCCATGCAGTTCCACCAATTGCAATTATCTCAGAGTCCATGGGTATTAAACCAGCATCAGCAGCCATAATGGTTACTTCAACACAAACCTTTATTCCCTGGCCAAATAATCTAAGGGTGCCTGCTATTACCTCAACAGGTGTTACTCCACCAAATTTATTTGATATTCCCCTGCCAACACCACTTAAAGCATGCGATCCTGTGTAAAATGTTATACCTTTTTCTACAAGCTTACTTTTGCCTTCTTCAGATATTTCCAGTTTTCCTTTTTCTTTAAATCCGGCATGATGAGTTATACTTACTATATCCACATCATCCATCGCTTCTTTTAGTTTAAGCGCGGTTTTACCAGATACAGATGCAACTACAATATTTTTTATGCCTAATTCTTCTTTTCTCTGCTTTACAACTTCTACCAATTTATCTGTATTTTGTTCACCAGGACTTTCAAAATAATAAATGCTCTTTTCCATTTATTTCACCTCAATAACACCCTTATTTATCTATCTCCAAAACTTTATACTTTATTGATATTTTTTGCAGCTATGCCAGGTTTACCCCATAAATCACCGAAGACATGATGCCCTAAAATAAAGCGTAACTAAAAATTTTATTTTTGATAGTATTATCTGTTACAATTTACATATTTATACAAAAATTAGAATGTCAAATTAACAAACACAAACTTTAAAATTTACATGCATTACTATATAAATCACAAAAACAATAAAAAACTGACATAATTAGATTTAATTGTTTTAGAAATTTATCAAAAGGTGAATTAATGAAAGCATTTGACTTTATTGGGTCATATAGAATTCCTAAACCCCGAAAAATAGGAATAACAATGATGTTAGATAAAGGTCTGGGTTTAAATGCCCTAAACGATCTGATGGAAGTATCTGGTGAATATATAGACCTCGCCAAATTTGGATGGTGCACTTCAGCACTCCATGATAGAGATCTTGTTAAAGACAAAATTGACACATATTTATCCTACGATGTAACTCCTTATCCTGGAGGAACTCTTTTTGAAGTTGCATATATGAAAAATAAATTTTCAGAGTTTTTAGATGAATCTGACGAGTTAGGTTTTACAGCCATTGAGATATCAGATGGATCTACAATCATATCCCCCGAAGAAAGAAGAAATATAATCTCTGAAACTAAGGATAGAGGATTCACAGTTATTTCAGAAGTTGGAAAAAAGAATCCTAAAGATGATTGTAAACTGGACACTGAAGACCGTGTGAAACTTATAAATTCCGATATAAATGCAGGTTCAGATAGAATACTGATTGAAGCACGTGAAGGCGGAAAGGGTATAGGCATTTATGATGAATGTGGAAATGTTAAGGAAGAAGAAGTTGAAATACTTGCAAAGACAGATATGGAAAAAATAATCTGGGAAGCCCCTTTAAAAAACCAGCAGACTTATTTAATCCTGAAATTTGGACCAAATATAAATCTGGGCAATATAGCGCCAGATGAAGTAACTGCACTTGAAACCATGCGGCGCGGGCTTAGAGGGGATACTTTAGGTAAATTAGACCTTTAACCCACTATTTCTTATTTTTATAATTACACTCACTATTTAATACAGTAAAATCCAGCCTGCATATAAGAATACCAGAACATCTCAACTACACTAAATCCACTTTTTCTAAGTAATGAAAGATGATCCTCAACAGTTATAGGGAAATATTCTACACCAAACCGTTTAATATGGTTATCAGCATCAACAACTGTTTTACCCCTTGAAATTTGAAATTTTCTCCAGTACTCTTTTCCTATTTCAGTTCCTTGGTCTGTAAGCGGGCGAATATTTTCAAATGTTACATAAACCCCATTTTCATTTAAATTATTATAGCAGGACTTTACAGCTTTATATCTCTCATTTTCATTTAGGTAATGATGTGATTGAATTGAAGTAATTACATCAGCTGGATCTGAAAGAGAAATATTCTGACTTGGTGCAGGTTCTAGAAATTCCACGTTTTTATTATCTTCTAATTTTTCTTTTGCTTTATTTAGCATGTCTGCAGAAGGATCAGCCAGTATAAATACAGTATTTTGGAATTTTTGCAGCGCTTTTTCTACCAGATTACCTGTCCCACAGCCAGTATCTAACCAATTATCAGGCCGAATATCCATCGATTCAATTAAATTAATGATTTCCTGGTGAAAGAAATTATAGTAAGGGATTGTATTTGCTATTTGTAAGTCATATTCACTTGAAAGGTGTGATGTTAAATTATCTAATTTCTGCATTTTTACTTCTCCAAATAATCTTATAAATTAAAATTAAAGCTAATCTTTAATATAGGGAATAACTAAATATTTTTGACTAATTATTTATAAGAAAATCATCTAGTGTTTTGGACCTCCAAAAATCTCTGATTTTTTAGGGATTCGCAGGTTACGATTTTCAAATATATCTAAAAATTATTAAGTTTAAAAAAGTTACGTTATTGACTATATTTAATGATATATTTGATTTAATTGTAAATGTTATTTTCTAAATATCCCATAGATACTCTCAAATTTAGTTATACAACTCAATTAGATGTGCAGTTATGAAAAATCAAAAATATAAAATTATTCCAGTTAAAACAGGTTATATCAAACCAAATGAACCATATGACATCATCATTGATAATGCTGAGAATTTATTAGAGAATGGAGATTATCTCGTAATTTCAGAGACCCCCATAGCCATAGCCCAGGGCAGGATGGTTGATGAAGCATTGGTTAAACCTTCATACCTTGCAACTTTTCTTGCAGATATCTGGTCAAAATACCTGTGGGGTTATATCCTCGGCCCTCTTTTAAGAATTAAACAGAGAACAATTAAAAATTTAAGAAACCTACCTCCTGAAGCGCGATCACATAAGGAAGTTGTACTGAAATATTATGGATTAAAACATGCTTTGAAGCCGGCTTCTGAAGCCGGAATTGACCTGAGTAATGCACCGGGGACTTATGTCTCGCTGTTACCACACGAGCCGCAGCATGTGGTGGAAGACATTGCACAAAAAATATCTAAAAATGTTGCAAAAGAAGTTGTAGCTATAGTAATTGATACAGATGCAACTTATGAATTTTTAGGTATGAAATTTACATCACTTCCCATAGCTGCAGAAGGAATTAAAGCTGATTTTGGAATAATGGGATATCTGCTGGGAAGATTCGGCAGAATCATAGGCCCTACCCCCTTAGCTATCTCCAAACCTCAGAATATGGAAAAAATCCTGGAAATTGCCAAAGTTGCCGATGATTACCAAAACCAAACTGAATACAGTATGAAAACTGTTTACGACATGGGAAATACATTTGACAAAGAAGTTGACAGCGTAACAATTGAAATGTTGAGTTCTATAGAACATACCCCTGCAGTCATCATCAGGGAGATTAAATAATGATAATATCTGTTGACATCATTGTTCGCCATGATCAATATTGTTACATCCAAATAATTAAATAGTAGTATAACAATAATAATAACAAGAGTCAAAATGTGTTACTCAACATCATTTTGATAAAAATTAAAATTTAAATGTCTTAAGAACCAGTGTTTTTCAGAAATGCTCGTTAAATATTTTTTTAATTTAACTTTAACGACTTTGCAATTTACATCTACCGCACTTTTTTAAAATAATTTCCTAGGAGGATAAACATGCTTAATGTTAATGGCCCAGTAACTCAAGAATTAATTAAATCTTCCCTATCTAAAGAAGGAACCCAGATTCTAAACGAAACTATGGTTCAAGAATTGATCCAGGAAGTCACTGAAGATAATGAACATAGTCTCACCATTATCAAATGTCTTTTAGAAGGTAAAATAACCGATGAAGAAATTTCAGAAGAAATCGAAGTAAGACTCAATATAGTGAGAAGAATTCTTTACAAACTCTACGATGCAGGACTTGCAAGCTACAAGCGAAGTAAGGACCCTGAAACTCAATGGTACACCTACAGCTGGACATTTGAAAAAGACAGTGTTATTGAAACTATTTCTAAGAATTACGAAGAAAAAGCGGAAGAAATCGAAGAATCATTAGCATATGAAGAAGACAATATGTTCTTTGTATGTACCAATGGATGCAGATTTAAATTTGAAGAAGCTGCAGAGTACAACTTCATATGCCCGGAATGTGATGAAACACTAGAGTACCAGGATAACGCTTCCGTAATAACTGGATTAAAAGAACAAATGAGCTAACACTCAAAAATCTATTTTCAGGGGCAAATATTTGACTATTAAAATTTTAAAGGATTTAAATTGCCCTATTCATTTAATTAATCACTCCAAGGCTGTTTGCATGAAAGCCTTGAAATTATCTTCTAATTTTGATGTTGATATCGAACTGGTAGAAACAGGCGCTCTACTCCATGATATTGGTAGATCTAAAACAAATGGCATAGATCATGCAATAGCAGGCGCAGAAATACTAAAAAACATGGGATTCCCAGATTCCATTGCAAATATTGCACTGAGGCATATAGGTGCAGGTATTCCAAAAGAAGAAGCAATACAGCTCGGTTTACCGCCACAAGATTATATTCCACTTACACTCGAAGAAAAAATTGTCGCCCATGCAGATAATTTAACCCACTGGGACAAAGAAGTAAATTTAGATTTTGTAATTAAAAAGTGGAATGAAAGGCTTGGAGAAGATCATCCCTCAATCAAGAGGATTATTAAGCTCCATAATGAGATTGTAGGTTCTAATACTTATTAATTTTCAGCTTTTTTTACTATATGTAATTATGTTTTCTTATTATCAATGATCTCAGATTTTTCATCCTGTTTAAAACTATTTGTATATTCCACCAGTTCAATTTTACAGCCAGACCCGATGGTTACATCAGTCCCTCTCACCACTTTTGCAGTTGTATTTTCAAGGTAAATACGGTCTCCTTCAATGATATCTGCAGTAAGTTCATTTTGTCTGCCAGGCGTGACAATAAGCTTAAGGCCTAAAAAGCTTAATTTTCCGCTTTTTTTAACTGTGATTTCTGATCCTCCAATTTCATGTACTTTACAAGGCCAGTATAAGTTTATTTTTACTATATCTGCATTTAAAAGGCCATCAATTGTAAGACTTCCTTCTACAGTAAAAATTTCGGCATTACAATCCCCTGAAGTATTGATATTTCCAGTAACTTTAACTTCGTCTGCAACTAATTCACCGTTAACTTCAAGTTCCCCCTGAACTTTAACTTTTTGAGCTTTTAGATCACCTTTAACATCTGCTTCGCCCCTTATGGTTACGTTACCTTCAGCTTTTAGGTTTCCATCGACTCCACCTTCTCCATTAACTTTAAAATCAGTGCAGTCAACATTTCCATCTAACATTCCTTCCCCCATTATACTGACCGTATTTACTGCTTTTAAATTACCCTCTACTGTACCTTCTCCATTAATTTTAAGATCTTTACATTCAATATCCCCATTTATTCTTCCTTCTCCCATTATGCGGATTTTATTGTATTCTCCTCCAGATGAACTTCCAGATCCATAAATTTTTAAATCTTCAACTTTGTTTTCCATAATAACCTCTCCTCAAATAAAACCCGCAAAAATCACCGATTTTTGGGGGTGTTTGCAAATCTAAGCATGCAAATCCCTAAAAAATCTGCGATTTTTTGGGCAAAAAATGCAACGCATTTTTCTAAAATTCCATAATTTTCTAGCATTAAAGAAAGAGAACTAATCCTCTTTCCAGCTAAATGTAGCTACCCCCAACCCAAACAGTATGATTCCAAGTACTGCGACAATTGCCAGGTTAATAAATGCATCTCCCATATTTCCAGTAATCATAGAGCTCCTCAAACCTTCACTCAGGTAAGTTAAAGGAGATATTTTTGCCAAATACTGCAGGAACCACGGCATGTTCTCAACAGGTATTAACGTACCTGAAACGAACATCAATGGAAATGTTATAACTCCTACAGCGTTCATGGCCGATTCTTCATTTTTAACGAAGTTTGCAACCACTATTCCAAACCCTGCAAACAGTGCAGTCCCAAGTACTATCAGCAGTAAACTTATCAGGTTGATATTTGGATGTATGTTAAATACAAGCCATGCTATGAATACAGCTACTGCCAGGGAAAGAATCACCAACACAGTCCATGTGGTAATTCTTGCAGCGATCCATTCCTTACTTGAAAGGGGCGTGGTTGAAAGTTTTCTAAACACGCCAGTACTGCGTAATCTTGCAATGGTTCCCACTGCCATATTTGTAGCGGCAGACATTATGGTAATAGCAAGTATTCCTGGAAGCAGGAAGTCAAAGTAGTTCATTCCAGATGAAGCAGCTTCAGTTGGTTTTACATTAATAATATTTTTGGCACCTGCCATTTTCATGTTAAAACCATTTGCAACCTGTTGAACCACAGAAACAGCTGCCATGGATGTAGATTTTGACTTATCGTAGTATATTGGCAAATCAGCACTAGGAAAACCACCAGATCCTGTCGTTAAAATGTCTTGCCCAAATCCTTTAGGTATTTCAAGATATGCGGAGACTTTCCCATCTTTAAGCATCTGCTCCAGATTCATACCCGAACCATCTTTGAGTTCCAGTGCACCTGTAGAGTTCAGCGCCTGAATAAAAGAATTCGACATCTGTGAACCATCGTTATCCTGATAATATAATGTGATAGAGCCAGATTGACCACCAAATATGTATCCAAATAATAGGAATAAAACTATGGGAAATACAAACATCCAGAAAATATTCATTCTGTCCCGGAAGGTCTCTTTAAAACTGTATTTAATATCAGTGCTAATTCGTGACATTTATTTTCCCCCCTCAACAAGTTTGTCCCCAGTTAAATTTAAAAATACATCTTCAAGAGTTGCTTTTTTAACGTAAAGCTCTTCACATGTTAAACCATTTGCATTAATAATAGATATTGCCTCGGACATGCTCTTCATTCCATTTCCTTCTTCTAATTCTACCAAAATGTCATTACCTTCAACTTTACAATCAGGGATAGCTTTAATAAGTTCACCTCTTGTATGTTCGTCACATTCTCGGATAATAAGCATATTACCCCCACCGTAACGGTTTATTAAGTCTTCAGGGGTTCCTTCAGCAATAATATGGCCGTTATGTAAGACGCACACCTTACCTGCAAGATAGTGGGCCTCATCCATATAATGAGTTGTAAGAAATACAGTCTTACCCTGTTTTTTTAATTCCTTAACTGCATCCCATACATCTCTTCTTGCTTTTGGGTCAAGACCAGTACTTGGTTCATCAAGAAAAACTATTTCAGGATCGTTAACCAGAGATATAGCAATTCCCACGCGCTGTTTTAAGCCTCCGGAAAGATCCTTAAATAAAGTGTCTCTTTTATGCTCTAAACCCAACATTTTGACTAAATCATCGACTTCAAGATGTTTTGGATACATTTGAGCGAAATAATCGATATTTTCATATACTGTCAACCATTCAAATGCATTAAAATCCTGTGGAAGCACGCCAATTTTTTGTTTAACTTTCATTTCGTCTTTTTTAATGTCAAATCCAAGAATATTTACAGAACCAGCAGTTGAACTTTTAAGACATTCCATTATTTCAACTGTTGTAGTCTTCCCTGCACCATTAGGTCCAAGGAAAGCAAATATTTCACCTTTTTTAATATTAAATGATATGTTATCTACTGCAGTGAAATCCCCATATTTTTTTACCAGAGATTTCACTTCAATTACGTTATTTGTCATATTTCCACCTTAAACTAAACAATTTATAATCATATCTGCCTGTAATCGCCCACTTCTGCTTTTTCATCCTGTTTGAAACTTTCATTGTATTCCACAAGTTCAATTTCACATTCAGGCCCTAATTCTACATTATTTCCCCTTACAACTTTAGCACATGTATTCTCGAGGTAAACATCATCTCCCTCGATAACATCTGCATTAAGGCCTTTATCGTGCCCATGCGGCCAGATAAAATTTTTTAGACCTCTTAATCCAAACCGGCTCATTCTTTTAACCGTAATTTTCTCACCGCCAATTTCGCGTGCTCTGGAGGGTCCATGTAAATTAAGTCTTAATTCACCTGCATTTAAGAGGCCTTCGACTGCAAACATGCCGTCTACACGGAACATTTCAGCGTTGCAGTCCCCTCCAATATTGATATTTCCATAGGTTTCAGCCTCTTCTACAGACAAATTCCATTCAATATGTGTCATACCCTTAACTTTAACTTTCTCAGCGCTCAAATCCCCTTTTATTGAGCTATTACCATTAATTTTAAAGGATTCTGCTTTTGTATTGCCTTTAACATTACCCTGTCCATTAACTCTCAAGTAAACACATTCCAGATCGCCGTTTATACTTCCATTTCCATTTATAGTTACAGAGTTGTATTTACCCCCGGCTGAACTTCCATGACCGTTGATTTTCAGGTCAGATATTCCATTTTCCATAATAATCACCATTAAACTATTTTAATTTTCGGACAAACTTTTTAATCCTCTTTCCAGTTGAATAACGCGACTCCTACACCAAAAAGTAATATTCCAAGTCCTGCAACAATTAACAGGTCAGTGACTGCGTTTCCAGTATTTCCTGTAATCATCGAACTTCTAAGACCTTCGCTTAAGTAGGTTAAAGGCGATATTTTCGTCAGGAACTGCAGGAACCATGGCATAGTTTCTACAGGTATGAAAGTCCCTGAAACAAGCGTTAACAGAAACGCTGTGCCCATTGTAACAGTAAATGCAGCTCCTTCATTTTTAATGAAGTTTGCAACAAGTATTCCAAATCCTACAAACAATGCAGTCCCAGCGACCATTAATAGCAGGCTTATCAGATTGATGTTTGGATGTATGCCAATTATCAGCCAGGCTGCAAAAATGGCTACGGCCAGTGAAAGAAGTGTTAAGATAGTCCACATAACGATCCTTGCAGCAATCCATTCCATGTTTGAAATTGGTGTTGTTGCAAGTTTTCGAAATACTCCAGAATTGCGGTAGTTGACAATAGTTCCTGCAGCCATTTGTGCACCAGTCATCGTAATAAAAATAGCCAGTATCCCCGGAAGCAGGAAATCAAAATAGTTCATACCAGAAGATGCATTATTCTGTAATTGACTTCCCAGACCCCCCAACACATTTCCTAACAACAGAAACAGAATAGTTGGGAATATGAAGAAAATAGCAATATTTGTTTTGTCATTAAAAGTTTCTATGAAACTGTATTTAAGGTCAGTGCTAATTCTTGACACTTTATTTTCCCCCTTCAATTAAGTTATCACCAGTTAAATTTAAAAATACCTCTTCAAGCGTTGCTTTTTTAATGTATAATTCTTCACATGTTGATTTATCTGTATCAATGATAGAAGCTGCCTTAGATATTATTTTCATATCATCTTCGCCAGACAATTTCACCAATATATTATCACCATCAATAGTGTATTCGGGGACAGTTTTGATAAGTTCATTTTTCGCTTTTTCGCTACATTTTCGGATAATTAGCATCTTATCGCCACCATAACGACTTATTAATTCTTCAGACGTTCCTTCAGCAATAATTTGACCATTGTGTAATATACATACTCTATCAGCAAGATTTTGGGCCTCCTCCATATAATGAGTTGTAAGAACTATTGTCTTACCATGAACTTTTAAATCTTCTATTGCATTCCATACATCTCTTCTTGCCTTTGGGTCAAGACCAGTGGTTGGTTCATCCAGAAAAACTATATCTGGATCATTTACCAAAGATATTGCGATTCCTACTCGCTGTTTAAGACCACCAGAAAGATACATAAATAACGTATCTCGTTTGTCCTCCAAACCCAACATTTTGATGAGACTGTCCACATTTACGTGTTTTGGATACATCTGAGCGAAATAATCAATGTTTTGGTAAACTGTTAGCAATACAGATACGCCGAAATCCTGAGGGAGAACACCAATCCTCTGTTTAATTTCTATTTCATCTTTTTTTATGTCATATCCCAGAATTTTTATGGATCCTGCGGTTAAACTTTTAAGACACTCCATCATTTCGACTGTAGTTGTTTTTCCTGCCCCATTAGGACCTAAAAATGCAAATACTTCACCTTTTTTGATATTAAAAGATATATCATCTACAGCAGTGAAATCACCATATTTCTTTACAAGCAATTTAACTTCAATTACATTTTTTACCATATTTTCACCTAAAAAAGCATTCATAAGCTCAAAATTAAACATTTAATCAGTATATATTTTTATGAGTCCTTACTTCAGACTTTTTATCCTGTTTGAAATCATCTTTGTATTCTACAAGTTCAATTTCACAACCTGGCCCTATCTCTATGTTATTTCCCCTTACAACCCTAGCTTGAGTATTCTCAAGGTAAATATCATCTCCTTCAATGGTCCTCACAGTAAGTTCTTTACCTTGCATCATACCTTTTAAGCCTAAAAAGCCACTTTTTCCTTTTCTTTTAACTGTAATGTTTTCGCCACCAATTTCTTGTGCTTTAGATGCTCCATATAATCTGAGTTCCAATTCACCTGCATTTAAAAGTCCTTCGATTGCAAACGTGCCTTCTATTTTGAAAACTTCAGCATTACAATCTCCATCAACACTGATACTTCCATAAGTTTCAGCATTATCTATAGATACATTCCCCTCAATGTTAGCATTACCATAAATTTTGGCTTTTTCTGCTTCAAGATTTCCTTTAATTGAATTAGTGCCGTACACATCAACAGACTCAGCTTTTACATTGCCATTTATATCACATCGCCCATTAATTTTCAATTTGATACAGTCCAGATCACCGTTTATTATTCCTTCTCCATTTATAATTACAGAGTTATATTTTCCCCCACCAGAACTTCCATGACCGTTGATTTTCAGGTCAGATATTCCTTTTTCCATAATAATCACCATTAAGCTATTTTAATTTTTAATTCCTCGATTAAATCTGAAAGATTCATCCTTTCAATGATTTTCATACTGCTTTCAAAATAAATATCACAAACATTCGAGACCAGACAGCAGCTTGAAATTCCAAGTTTACGCAGGAAAAGCAATTCTCCACCTTTTCCCTTAAATTTAGGATATTCTTCCTCTAAAAGGTTTAATATTATTTCTCCCTCGTCAAAATTGATTTTTCCAGATTCAAACATTTTGTCTAAAGTATACAGATAAAGCATCTTTCCAAAGGCAAATTTCTCTACTTCGCCCCTCTTTTGTGTGTAAAAATCAAGGGTAGTTTTTGAAACAATGTTCCGTTCCACTAACTTCTCACTTTCAAACACCGTTTCCATCAAGTTTGGGGAAAGCATTTCCGCCAGATCATCTAAAGATACGTCTCCTTTCATGTTTTTTATCTTTTCAACCCTGTCCAATATCCTATCCCTTGGAAAAAATGTTTCCTGACCTGTAAATGTAGACTTCTTAATGAACCATTCTTCAGGTATAAGGTTTTTCCGTTTCCAGCGGTAAAGCTGGCCGTAGGAAATCCCGGTCAATTCCAAAAGTTCTTTTTTGGATATTAATTCATTTTCCATGAGTAACTCACCCCCATTGTGGCTATTTTTATTAATGAAGCATCTAAAAACTTGATTAGTTTAAATTATAATCAAAGTACCAGCAACATCATTACACTAACTTCACGTAACATAACATTGTTACACTAACTATATAAAGATTACCTTCAAACTAAAAATAAAAATAAATTTTTAACACACCCCACTTACCAAAATTCCAGACATAAAAATATAATAATTACCGCACATATCTATACTAATACAAGTTCAACTGATTTCACAAGTTTACTCTGTTAATTTCACCAAATGAGGTAAAAATATTGAATTTAAACAAAAAGAATATCATAATCTTTCTCGGACCATCACTGAGTGCTGATGAAGCTTCCAAAATATTAGATGCAGATTATCGTCCCCCAATACAGAGAGGAGATGTAACAGCCGCCCTACAGGATAATCCGGACATAATTGGGATTATAGATGGTGTTTTTCACCAGCAACCTGCAGTTTCCCACCGCGAGATATTAGATGCCCTTAAAAAAGGCGTTAACGTTGTGGGCGGTGCGAGTATGGGTGCACTCAGGGCATCAGAGCTTGATGGCTTTGGAATGGTTGGGATAGGTTATGTTTACAACCAGTATAAAAACGGCTTTATTGAATCTGATGATGATGTAGCTATTGTTATTAATCCATTAAATTTAGAACAGCTCTCAGATTCACTTGTCAGCATGGAATACAACTTCAAAAAGATGCTTGAGGAAGGAATAATATCTGAAGAAGAATTTAACAGATTACTTAAAACTGCAAAATCTATTTTCTATCCAAAAAGAACCTATGATCTGGTTTTTAAGAGTGTTGATATTGATAAAGGTAGAATTAAAGAACTTGAAAGATTTTTAGATGAAAAAGGAATTGATATTAAACAACAAGATGCAGTTGATGTTATAAAATACATTAAAAACATGACCGAATGAATAACAATTTCATAAGATACCATTGATGTTATAAAATACATTACAAGTGAAAAACAGCAATCATAAATACAGTTGATGTTACAATACATTAAAAACATGATAGACTAATAAAATTAATTCTAACACACTATTTAATTATTAAACTGAATTTACTGCGTATTGAATTTTAAGGATGAGTTTATGGACCTTGAACAGAAAATAGAAAAAATAAAAGAATGTCTTAATAATAAAGAAGTTATAATTGCATTTTCAGGAGGTGCAGACAGCACGCTGATCGCGAAAATAGCAAAAGATGTCTGCAAAGAAGCAGCGGCTGTAACAATAGATAATGGAGTTCTGCCTCCAGACTGTATCAGCAACGCAACTGAAATTGCAAAGGAAATTGGGATTCCCCACGAAGTGGTGAGATACAATCTTCTTGAAAATGAAACTTTTAAATCTAATCTACCCAGCAGATGTTTTATTTGCAAAAATGAAATGTACAGCCAGTTACAGGACATAGCTAAGGATAAAGGGATTGATACAATCATCGACGGGACAAATATCAGTGATTTGCTTGAAGACCGCCCCGGAATAATGGTTAACTATGAAAAAAATATAGTCAGCCCCCTCGTATACGCCGGTTTTACAGACGAAGATGTAAGGAAAACTCTTAAAAAGCTGAATATACATTATTCAACATCCACAACATGTTTTGCAACCAGGATTTCCAGATACAGTGAGATAACCCCCAAAAAAATAAACAGGATAAGCTACGCCGAATCATTTATCAAAAATATGGCAAGAGACGGTCCTGTAAGGGTAAGAGACGACAACAATATTGCCCGGATCGAAGTTGGAAATGTCGAAAAACTATTGAACATGGGAATTTTAAATCATATAAACTCAGAATTAAAAGCAGTTGGATTTAAACGTGTTGCGCTGGATATTAGCGGTTACGGGGAGCCAGAGAAAGAATTAGTTGTTTATAAACCGTGTAAAGATGAAGAAAATAAAATAATGTTTGAAACAGAACTGCCCTATGAATTAGATATTAAAAATACATGTTCAGAGCTTAAGAAACTAGGATCTACTAAATGTTCAGAGCAAATGGGAATAGCAATGCTTGAAATAGAAGGTAGAAATGTAACGGTATTTAAAACAGGTAAAATCGTTGCCAGACGTGTTGCAGATAAAGAAGATGCAGAAAAGATTTTAATTGATGTTCTGCCACGTATTAGAAGAAAATTGGAGTAAATATGGTTTTGAATAATTACTCCCCTATTTTTTATACATTCAAATTTTTACCCATTTAAAATATAATTAAAAGTCTTTATGCACGCTTCCGCTGGCCTTTCTTCTAGAACTGGTAAGTTTTTTCCAGAATCCCCTTGTATCTTCACTTTCAAAGGAGATATACCTTCCAGTAACCTCAATTTCCACACCATCAACCACCACACTATTTATAAATATTTCAATAGTTGATGCATCTTCTAAAAGGTCATTTGCTTCGTAATCATAGTCGATCACAAGATCGTCATAGTCATAAACGTTTTTGATGGTACTTTTAATTGCATCTTCAATTAAATTAAATACCGTTTCAACTACTGGAACATTTGCCCACCAGCAGTATCCAAGGATTAATTTAAGTAGTATACTTTTAATAGACACTTCACCATCAAGTTTGGAAACAACTTTAATATTTCCGTTCTGCGATGTTATTTTGAGAGTAAGTAGTGATTCTGACATCTTAATCCTTAATTGCTTTTATTAGATCTGTAGCTCTTACAAGTCCTGTTAATTCTCCATCAACATCTATAACTGGTATCTGCTCAATATTATGATGCCTCATTTTATTGGCACATTCTGTCACAGTGGTTCTTGTGGTGGCTGTTATTAAATCAACTGCCGCAACATCTTTAACCTCTTTATCAGAAAATTTAAGATGGTTTGTTATGACATAAAGAACATTTGTACTGTCCCATGACCATTTATCTCCTTCAGTACCTACAGATGTGTTATGAACTGTTCTTTCAGAGACAACTTCACTTTCATTTATAAAATCAGTTTCTGTGAGTATTCCAGATAATTTTCCATCTTTATTTAACGCGATAAGCACTTTAAATCCAGAATATCTCATCATTTCAAAAGCTACATTCAAAGGAGTTCTTTCCCATGTTGTAGGAATATTTTCAAGCATATAATCTTGAACTGGTTCTCCAATGTCTAGTTTAGATAATGCCTTTTGTATCAAGTCAAATGCAGTAACTAAACCAACTAATTCTCCATCATGAACAACTGGAACTCTTCTTATATTGTTCTCTATCATTTTGACTGCAGCATCTTTAATATCATCATCTGGAGTAGTTGTTACCAGATTTCTAGTCATTATAAGAGCTATTTGTTCTTCATCCGGGTTATTTACAAGATCTGATCTTGTAACTAATCCAACAAGTGTCTTTGTTCCAGATTTTACAACAGGCAGCCCTGACACATTCTTTTCTCGCATTAATTCCAGAGCGTTCAAACGGTTCCCTGGAACCTGTATATAGTGTATATCCTCTGACATTACCTCTTTTACAAGCATTGTTACACCAACTAATAAAAATAACTACAAAACAGATATTCAAATTTAATGCACGACTAAAACCGGGCACTGTGATGACCGTACCACATTTTCAGTCACACTTCCAAGTAAAAATCGGTCTAATCCATGTTTTCCTGAAGTACCCATTACAACAAGGTCAACACCTTCTTCTTTCACAGTATTTATTATAATATCTGAAGGAGAGCCTTCTTTAGTACTAAGGGTTAATTTAACTTCTTTTTGACATTCGTCTTCAATTTTACTTTCCTTTAATATGTCAGAAATATTCTCCAGTGATTTACGCCCTTCTTCCTTTAGCATCTCTTTGATCCGCACTATAAGATCCTCTGCAGGTAATCCAACAAGCGATGATGTCTCAATTACGTTTAGAGCTATAAGTTCTGCACCGTTTAATCTTGCAAGCCATATTGCATGTTTTGCAGCCTTGTTTGCATACTCAGAACCATCTGTAGGCAGTAAAATTTTTTTATACATGAATTCACCTCTTAAGATAATATATGACTTAATAATATATATTTTAATTGTACTGATTCAAATATTATATAAACTAGATTATTAATTTTTACTTAATTAAAAGATGATTTAATATTAACGTATTACTAAAACAGGACATTGTGCCGATCTCATAGTGTTTTCAGCTACACTTCCAAGCAAAAATCTATTAACACCATGTCTTCCAGCAGTGCCCATTACCACAAGATCTATATTTTCCTCATCTATAGTTTTGAGTATTTTATCTGCAGGAGACCCTTCCTTAAACTTCAAATCTAATTTAACATCCTTCTGGCATTTTCCGCCATCCATAATTCCAGTCAGCATATCTGAATATTCGTCAAACACCCTTTGTACGTCCTGTTCTAATTCTTTTTTTAGTTCAGTTTTATTAACTGATCTGATTCCACTAAATCTAGGGGTTTCAACTACATATAAAACCAGTATCTCTGCACCACTTCTACTTCCTATTTGAAAAGCTTGTTCTGCAGCCCTTTTTGCATTTTCAGAACCATCTGTAGGCAATAAAATTTTTTCATACATTAATCCACCTCTCACATTTTTCTAATAATAGTTATGTGCTGTAAAATGCCATAAATTAATTAATATATACAATATTGCCTTCTGTGATTAAACCAACTATATCTTTCGGTTCTGTTCTGTTAATAAGAGATAATATTGAATTAACTGAAAATTGTTTTACAATGATAATATCTGCAGTACTTTCTTCTTTTATACATCCTGTATTTAAATCAAATGCATTTGCAGCGTTTACTGTCGCCATCTTAAATATTTCTGCGGGAGAAAAATATTCTCGGTAATAGCCACGAGTTACTTTCAAGGCATATTCCATTTCCCTCAACATATTAGGGGAATTAAACATTATATTATCTGTTCCAAGAAGTACATTTATTTTATGTTTAAGCATGTCACTTAGTGGTGGAATTCCAACAGAAAGTGTTCCATTTGATCGAGGGCATGAGACCACAGAACTACCGCTGTCACCTATCAATTTTAAATCGTTCCCAACAGGAGCTGTAACATGAATTAAAGCATTTAAATCTGCTTCAACAGCCCTTTGAACTTCACTCTTTCCAGTTGCTTTAATAGAATCTTCCTGCAGTTTTTCATATTCTGCAGTATGTATTGCAGAGATTTTTCCATGTTTTTCACATATTTTAGCAATTAAAGCCACCACTTCATCCCTTATTTCACCAAATCCACTTAAACCTATACCATCACACGATTTAAGGAGATTTTTAGTGATGCTTTTAATTTCTCCATTTCCCACGTCAGGATCAAAGAATGCATTATCCCTTCCAAGAACTATTTTTCTAATTGGAATATCTTCAGAAGCTTCTTCTAGTAAAAGTATCCCTTCAAGTCCTCCTTCTCTAAAATCAACGAAAGTTGAAGTGCCGCTTGCAAGCATATCATTCATAGATCGCTTCATGGAATTTATGATTTCTTCAGGTTTTGATCCTTCAAGTATCCTGTGTTTAAGGCCGTTTGGTGGTTTAACAATTTCAGCTATGGTTTTTCCATCCCCAACATCGCAGGCTATAGAATCACCGATGTGCACATGAGAATTAATAAATGCAGGGGCCACAATACATCCCCTTGCATCGATCTTTTTGCCGCCCCTGACTTTATCTTTAGTAATTTCAATTATTTTATCGTCTTCAATTACCACATTTGCATTAATGGCATCCATGCCTTCTCCATACAGTACTTTGCCATTTTCAATTGTTATCATGTGAATCAGTATTTTGTCTTGTATCTATAAAGTGAAATTTTAAATTAATTTATTATCTTTTAGTTTAAGTATAAAAATTTGAATGTAAAATTAAAAAGTAGAAAAAATATGGATTTAAGAAGAAAAGTTAGAAAGATTTCCCATTATTATTCTCATTTATCTCAGAAACCTTCTTATTATAATCTGATTTAACTGTACCATGCTTATATTTAAAATAAACCTTGTAAGTTTTGTATGCTCCAGATTTAAGCCCATATGTGTAAATATTTTTGTAATAACTGCCGTACCACGCCCTTGTGTAACAAACCCCTGAGGAAGCAGTTCCCTGGTTTTTGACAGTTACATACAAATAATTTCCAGATTTGTAAGCTTTTGTTATTATAAGATCAGGTTTTGGGTTTACTGCAGTATTATACCACTTTTCAGCGGCAGAATTATCGTAAGCCGTAGTTTGAACAGCAGTTGGGAATTTACCGCCCCAGTTACCTACAAAAGCACACATCCCTTTATCATTCCGCCATACCTGAACCCCATTGTAAGTTGTATACTTGGCTATCTTTTCATAATTTTTAGTGTTAGCATCCGCGAAATTTGTCGCTCCCCTTAAGAAATCATAAACTATTTCTGCCCCATTCCATCCACTGGCATAATAATTTGCCCCTGCGCCATTGAACATCCTCGCAAAGTTGTAAACTGTTTGGGCGGGATTTGCAACTTCTTTTCCATTGACCCAGCCTGTTGAAAAGCATGTGTGTAACAGGATTACAGGGATATTTTTCTTAAATGGTGCTGTAAATAGTTTTCCGTTCCATCCTTCGCGCATTTGGCCGTTTATACCCCAAATAAATCCATTAGATCCAACAAGTGCGAAGGGGGCTTTTGCTGTTCCGCCGTTTCCATTGTAGTTTCCTGACTGGTAACCACCATGCCCTGCATAGATCACAGCATCCGCATTGTACATTCCTTTTATAATGTTTTTAGTGGTTGCATTTTCTTTATAAAGCTCTAAAACCTTGTATCCCTTACTTTTTAGAGCCTTACCAATTGTTGAAGCTTCATTGTAATTATTAGAATCAGATATAATGAGAATATGAGCTTCAGCAGCAGGTAAAAAAGTAAAAACACCCACCAGAAATGCCGCTAAAGTTAATTTCACTAATTTCTTTTTAGATTTATACAACTTTATACCCCACAAAGAAATAAGACCGACAATATACTGTTAAAAAATCACATCAATATCATTTTTATTGTATATTTAAGTGATTTAAGGCACATGTTAATAAAACTAGTGTTAAATAAAATATATTTTAATATAATAATACCATAAAATAATTATTTAAGATTTATTTAAAATATTTTTAAAGTGATTATAAAAAAAGTAGGTAAAATAAAATTTTACCCAATTTAAAGAGCACATACTGCCATATTTAATAATAATTACCTATTGCACCTTTAACAAGTTTAAAAAAATGATTTAAATCATTTTGAAGAGTTATACACAAATAATTCCATGATTTATAAACATTTGAAGTTACAAGATCTAAATTTGGAATGCCATCAAATACATTTCCTGCTACATTACTATCATACCATTTTTCAGCCGCAGCATCGTTGTAAGGAGTAGTTTGAGCAGCAGTTGGGAATTTACCATTCCAGTTACCAACAAAAGCAGCTATTCCATGGTCATTCCGCCACACAAGGGTACCGTTGTAACTTGTACTTTTTGTTATCTTTTCAAAGTTCTTATTGTTGGCATCAGCAAAGCTTGTTGCCCCACCTAAAAAATCATAGATTATTTCTGCCCCACTCCAGCCAGTGGCATAATAATTTGCCCCTGCACCTGTAAACATCCTTGCAAAGTTGTAAACAGTTGCAGTAGGGTTTGCAACCTCATTATTTTCCACCCATCCATCGGAAAAACATGCATGCAGCAATATTACAGGAATGTTCTTTTTAAATGGCGCTTTAAATGTTTTATGTCCTAATCCAGTGCTCATTTGATTTCCCACACCCCATACGAAACCGTCCGATCCAATAAGTGCAAATGGAGGGCTTGCAGTTCCACCATTTTGATCATAATTTCCAGATTCATAGCCGCCATGTCCTTCGTAGATCACAGCGTCAGCTTTGTACATTCCTTTTATAATATTTTTAGTGGTTGCATTCTTTCCATAAAGCCATAAAACAGAGTATCCTTTACTTTTTAAAGTTTTGACAATTTGTGAAGCTTCATCATAATTATTTACATCAGATACAACAAGAATATGCGCCTCAGCTGCAGGTAAAAAAACAAAAATACATATCACTGTAGCTAAAGCCACTTTCAATAAATTTTTTGAAATTCCATGCAATTTTATGTCTCCAATATAAAAAATTTAATTTTTTATACCATTCGCCACATTTTTCCAGAGGTAGTACATGACTGGTAAAATGAAGTTGCATATAATTTATTTCATTGTAATACTATAAAATATTTATTTAATAAGGCTCATGTCTCAAAAGTTGTGCAAATATTATATTATTTTTCATAGTAGGTGAACTACATGTTTTAAGATAATTTGCTATCAATCAAAATTACAATTTAACATGAAGTATATTCCTGCACTTGTCGGGCATGAACGTTTAATAAAATTAGTTAGAATGCTTAAAAAGATAGTTAAGTTAATTAATTGGATTAACTTTGTAATTGGGATAACTAAGTTCAAAAATTAAAAATAAGGATTTTTAAGACCTATGAATTATGGTAATCATTCAATGATTTTACTCCAATTTCATCGTCTTTAACCTTTTCAATTGCAGTAAGCGCTGCACGAGCTCCCGCAAGTGTTGTAACATAAGGTATTCCAAGTTCAATCGCCATTCGCCTTATGAAATAGCCGTCATCTGCAGACTGTTTACCTGAAGGCGTATTTATTATAAGATCTATTTCATCATTTACCATTGCTTCTTTTATATTTGGAGAGCCTTGACTGATTTTTTTAATTCTTCCAATTTTTACATGGTCTTCAACTGCTTTTGCAGTTCCCCTTGTTGCTACAAGATCAAATCCAAGTTCTTCTGCTTTTTGAACTATGTCAAGGATTTTAGTTTTATCGGCATCTTTTACACTTATGAATATTTTACCTTCAGTTGGAAGTTCCATACCCGCTGAAAGCTGAGATTTATAGTAAGAAACACCGAAGTTCTCATCAATTCCCATACTTTCCCCGGTTGACTTCATCTCAGGGCCGAGTATTGCATCAGATTCTGGAAGTTTGATAAATGGAAATACTGACTCTTTAACAGCCACATGGTCAATTTTAACCATATCTACAAGGCCTAAATCTTTTAATTTGGTGCCCATCATTAGTTTAGCCGCTACTTTTGCAATTGGCACTCCAACAGATTTACTGACAAATGGAACAGTTCGGCTTGCACGTGGATTTGCCTCTAAAATGTAAACTTTAGGGTTTCCATCATCTTTTACTGCATACTGGATATTCATAAGCCCAACTACATCCAGTTCAAGTGCGAGTTTCCTTGTGTAATCTTTAATGGTTTCTATAACTTCAGCAGGAATAGTCTGTGGTGGTATAACACATGCTGAATCTCCGGAGTGTACTCCAGCCTCTTCTATGTGTTCCATTATTCCACCGATGAATACATCTTCTCCGTCACACAGGGCATCCACATCCACTTCAATAGCATCTTCAAGGAATTTATCCACAAGGATAGGATGTTCTGGCGAAATTTTTACAGCTTCTTTCATGTATTCTTCAAGTTCTGTGTTATCATAAACTATTTCCATAGCTCGCCCACCCAGCACATATGACGGACGGACCAGTACAGGGAATCCTATTCTCTCTGCAGCAGTTTTAGCATCTTCAAATGAATGAGCAATACCAAAATCTGCCTGAGGAATTCCAAGGCGATCTAAAACTTTTGTAAATTGTTCACGGTCCTCTACACGGTCTATACTCTCATGAGGAGTACCTAATATCTTTACTCCTTCCTCTGCAAGAGGCACAGCTAGATTTATTGATGTTTGACCACCAAACTGTACAACTACACCATATGGTTTTTCTTTATTGACTATGTTCATGACATCTTCCAGAGTCAATGGTTCAAAATAAAGTTTATTGGAGATATCATAATCAGTACTAACAGTTTCAGGATTGTTATTTATAACTATAGTTTCTATTCCTTCTTCTTTAAGTGCCATTGCACCATGTACACAACAATAATCAAATTCTATACCCTGTCCAATCCGTATAGGTCCAGCACCGAGTATAATAACTTTTTTATTATCAGAAACTTCCACTTCATCAAACTGTTCATATGTGCCGTAGTAATAAGGAGTTTTTGCCTCAAATTCAGCAGCACATGTGTCAACCATTTTATAGGTTGGGATGATTCCATTCTCTTCCCTTAAAGCCCTTACCTGTTTTTCAGGCATTCCTGTAATTTGAGAAAGTTTTTTATCTGAAAAACCCATTCTTTTTGCTTTTTTCAGTAAAAATGGATCATAAATAGTGTCTTTGTTTAATTCTTTTTCAAAATTAATGATATTTAATATTTTATAAAGGAAAAATTCGTCAATTTTAGTGATCTTCTTTATCTCTTCAATGCTTACGCCGGATTTAAGAGCCGTATACACCTCAAATATCCGCTTATCAGTAGCATTTTCAAGTGATTCCTCATCAAATTCCACATCGTCAAATCCATATCGCCCAATATCAAGAGATCTTATGGCTTTATGCAGAGACTCTTCAATTGTTCGCCCTATTGCCATAACTTCACCAGTAGACTTCATCTGGATTCCAATCTGCCGATTTATGCCTTTGAATTTATCAAAGGGCCATCGGGGTATTTTAGCAACAACATAATCAATAGAAGGTTCAAAAGAAGCAGGTGTTTCTTTAGTAATATCGTTTCTGATTTCATCAAGGGTCATTCCAATGGCGATTTTAGAAGATATTTTGGCTATTGGATATCCTGTTGCCTTGGAAGCTAATGCACTGCTTCTACTTACCCGTGGATTCACTTCAATTACTTTATATTCACCAGTTACAGGATGCACTGCAAACTGTATGTTACATCCTCCCTGAATTTTTAATGCCCTTATTATTTTAATAGAAGCATTTCTAAGTCTCTGGTTATCATCATCGCTTAAAGTCTGTGAAGGAGCAACAACGATACTCTCCCCAGTGTGTATTCCCATTTGGTCAATATTCTCCATGTTACACACAATTATGCACGTGTCATTTTTATCACGCATGACCTCATATTCAAACTCTTTCCATCCCATTACAGATTGATCAATGAGTACCTGGCCAATATAACTCATATCAAGCCCACGAGATGCAATTTCCATTAATTCCTCATCATTATGGGCTACTCCACCACCAGTACCTCCAAGGGTAAATGCAGGCCGGACAATAACAGGGTATCCAATCTCTTCAACTGCTTTTAATGCACCTTCCAGTGTGTCTACAGCGTGGGCTTTTGGTACAGGTTCATTGAGTCTCTTCATAAATTCATCGAAAAGTTCACGATCTTCTACATTTCGTATAGTTTCTACTGATGAACCTATTACCTTAACACCTTTAAGAGCACCTATTTCTTCAAGTCCGGTTGCGACATTTAAACCTGTCTGTCCACCCATTGTTGGTAAAATTGCATCTGGTTTTTCTTTTTCTATGATTTTTGCAACGATTTCTGGAGTTAATGGCTCGACATACACTCTATCTGCCATATCTACATCCGTTTGAATTGTTGCAGGATTACTATTTACAAGTACAGTTTCAATTCCCTCTGCCCGGAGGGATTCGCACGCTTGAGAGCCAGAGTAATCAAATTCGGCTGCTTGACCTATTTGAATTGGCCCTGATCCAATGATAAGAACTTTTTTTATGTCATGATCCTTCGGCATCTTTATCCCCGTTATTTTGTAACTTATTTTTGTGAGTTTAAATCCATTGAACTATGTTTTTATCTTTATTAAATATTTTTCAATCTGGCAGTCTTATCTTTCAAAGTACTCCCAATGATGATTTTATTAATATTCATTTATTGTCTTAAGGAACCTATCAAATGTATAATCTGTATCGTGAGGTCCAGGACCTGCTTCTGGATGGTACTGTACACTTGAAACTGGAAGTTCCTCATGTTCAATTCCTTCAGGTGTACCATCGTTCAAATTAACCTGAGTCATTTTAAGAGGAGTTTTTTCAATTGATTCTGGATCAATAGTAAATCCATGATTTTGAGAAGTTATAGAAACTTTATCAGTCCTCAGATCCATTATTGGTTGATTTATTCCCCTATGGCCAAATTTCATCTTGTATATCTTGGCCCCAAATGCAAGCCCTATTATCTGCTGTCCAAGACATATTCCAAAAACAGGAAGTCTTTCAGATAATTTCCTTACATTTTCTATAGCCTCTTTTACCCTTGTGGGGTCTCCAGGGCCGCTTGATATAAGTATTCCATCAGGGTCGTGATCAAGAACGTCTTTATAATTAGTTTTATACGGTAAAACAACTACACCAGTTTCTCTTTTGAGTAATGCATTTATACTGTTATTTTTTATTCCGCAGTCAACAATAGCTACCCTTCTTTTGAAATCTCCCCCATAAATTACGGGCTTGTCAACACAAACTTGATCTACAAGGTCTATTTCTTCTATATCCGGTTGATGCTTTGCAGTATCCAGCAGTTCCTCATCAGATATGTCTTCAGTTGTAAGTGCTCCTTTCATGGTTCCGTGTTCTCTGATCTTTATTGTAAGTGCTCTTGTGTCAACTCCACTTATTCCTGGAATTTTATAGTCGCTTAAAAATTCTGAAAGGCTTTTTTGGGAGTGGCTGTGTGATGGATGCTTACTTTCATCCCTTACTATGAACCCTTCTGCCTTTATTCCATTTGATTGGAACCACTCGTCAGATATTCCATAATTTCCCTGAAGAGGATAAGTATTCATTAATATTTGACCTTTATATGAGGGATCTGTAAGCGATTCTACATATCCTGTCATTCCTGTAGCAAAAACTACTTCCCCAGTTTTTGTAGTTTCAAAACCAAAACTTTCTCCTTTAAATATTGTTCCGTCTTCCAAAGCTAATTTTGCTTCCCTTACCATTTAATCACCATATAATCGCGAGTTAGTTTAATAGCTTAAATTAATTTAATTAAAAAATTGAACTTTAATTTAGTAGTTATCTTTATCACATTTGATCTTTTACTATTATAGTTTTATGTAGTTTTCGAGAATTAGATATTGAAAAATTATTCGGTGGCCTTCAAAAACCCATAGGGGTTTTGATGCCTACAAAAACGAAGTTAGCAACTCTTCAAGTTGCACTCCGAAATCGCAGATTTCGAGAGTTTTCGCATGCCCGCAAAATCCTCAAAAATCGAAGATTTTTGGGAGTTAGAAAAATGCAATGCATTTTTCTAAAATTCTAAGAATTTTGCACGGCTTTCAAAAACCTTTGGTTTTTGATGCCCACAAAAAAATCAAAGATTTTTTTGGACGGCTTTTTTCATGATTACGGCGTCTTCACCGTCTTCATAATAACCTTCACAGATTTTACTTTCTTTAAAACCTAAGTTAGTGTAGAATTTTCTTGCTCCCCTATTTCCAACTCTAACCTCTAGTTTAATTTCCCTTACATTGCATTTTTTGAAGATATCTACAGCATAGCTTACAAGTTCCGCACCTACACCTTTCCTTCTGTAATTTTTATCTACCGCAATTGAAATTATATGGCCTTCATCTTCATATCTGATCCAAAATATAATATATCCCACAACAATATTATCTTGTTGGGCAACTAAAAATCCTGCCCCTAAATTATAAATATCTATAATAATACTTGCCGGATAAGGATCCTTAAATGATTCCATTTCAATTTCAAGGACTCTTTTAATATCTGGACGTTTAAATTCTCTTATTATCATGAATATCTCCGTGGTAGAAATGTGGAAAGATTTTGCTCAGTATATCATTAACAATTATAGTAACGCAGAGAAGATAGTGGAAGTAGGTGCTGGAAAGTTCCATAAAGTTGCCTCTATTCTGGAAGAAAGCCTCAGTTCATCTATTGTCATGACAGATATTAAACCTTCTCATGGGAAAATAATCAAAGATAATATTTGTAATCCTGACTTAAAAATATATGGTGGATCATCTCTTATTTATTCTATAAGGCCCCAGCCAGAATTGATGCCCCACCTTATTCTTGTTGCAGAAAAAATTGGTGCCGATCTTATCATAAAACCATTTTCTACAGACTCGGTAAATTCCAGCAAAATGAAGCTTATAAATTATAAAAGGGCAACTTTTTACAAGGCGTCTTATAAATAATAGTCCTTAAAAACGTGATTCCTGCTAAAATTGGATTATTATTTATTTTTCAACATAATATATCGTAAAAACATGATATTAAGCTTTAAAAATTGAAAATAATTTTTAAAATGGATTTTCTAAACAGCATAATGCTATTTGAAAATTGTTCAGGGTTATGATATTATAACATAATTTTGACCAAATGAAAGAATTTAATTAATTATATATTAGGTTAATTACTATAAAGATTGAAGAACGGTTGTAAAATCCCTCAAAAATTTGAAGAATTTTTGGGGCACGAATCGAATCTGTAAAACATGCTGTGCATGTTTTACGCATAAAAAAATCGGAGATTTTTTAAGATTCGTAAGCTTCAATTTTACACAGCAAAAAACTTCATTTTTTGCATGCCGTCGAAAAATCGGAGATTTTTCGGGCAGCAAAATTAAAAATTTTGCATGTTTGCAAAACAAAGTTAGCAAAACTAAAGTTAGAAAAACTTTGTTTTTCTACATCAAAAATCAAAGATTTTTGAAGTTTTGCATTTTTGGAAATCGAAGATTTCCGATACCCCGAATGCGAAGCATTCGAGGGCTCCAAATCCTTTGGATTTGAGAGTTTCGCAACCGCAAACATGGAATGTTTGCATGCCGTCGAAAAATCGGAGATTTTTCGGGCAGCAAACACAAAGTGTTTGCATGTTATAAAAAATATAAAATTTGAACCATAATATAACCTTAAATGTATTAAAACTATTTTTTACAAACTATCAAAAATAAATTTATGTTAATATATCATTTTACAAAGATGTGTTACAATGAAATGGCAAAAGTTAAGTGTAGATGAAACGTTGAAGACACTCAACTCAGATGCAAATAAAGGTTTAACAGATGAAGAAGCTAAAAAACGTAACCTTAAATTTGGACTGAATGAACTAGTTGAAAAGGAGAAACCTGGCCCAATACGTCTTTTTTTAGGGCAGTTTAAAGAAATACTTATAGTCATACTCATATTTGCCGCCATAGCGGCATATTATGTCGGGGATACAATTGATGCGGTTGTTATCCTGATTGTTGTTGTAATAAATGCTGTTGTTGGATTTATACAGGAATACAGGGCAGAAAAAGCTATGGAAAAGCTTAAAGGCCTCATCTCTAATGAAGCAGTTGTTATCAGGGATGGTAAAAAACAGAAGATACTTGCTAAAAACCTAACACCTGGAGATATTGTTGTTATAGAAGAAGGAGACAATATTCCTGCAGATTTAAGACTAATAAAAAGTTTTGATTTGAGGGTAGATGAATCAGCACTTACTGGAGAATCACTTCCAGCTAAAAAACACTTCGAAATCCTTGATGGTGAAGAAGAAACAGATAATTTGGTCTTTATGGATACTGATGTGTCTCTAGGTAGAGGAAAAGGTGTTGTAGTAGCAGTAGGTATGGACACTTCTATAGGGAAAATAGCAGAATTAATACAGGAAGAAGAAGAGGATACTCCCCTACATCAAAAAATAGGCCGCCTTGGAAGGAACTTAGGAATTCTCGCACTGGTTGTCTGTTCAGTGGTATTTGTTTTACAGTACCTGCAGGGACTCCCAATAATTGACACATTTTTAACAGCTATTTCTTTAGCAGTTGCAGCAGTTCCAGAAGGTCTTCCTGCAATTTTAACACTTACACTCGCCCTTGGAATGCAGAGAATGGCAAAAAGCAATGCTATTGTTAGAAAACTCCTCGCAGTTGAGACTTTAGGGTCATGTAATGTTATATGTACCGACAAAACAGGTACACTTACCAAAAATAAGATGACCGTAAGGGAAACCCGCATAACTGCTCCTGAGAAAGCCTTTGAGATTTCTGCATTGTGTAACAATGCGGTTTTAAATGAAGGCAAGCTCATAGGTGACCCTACTGATGGGGCCATATTAGCTTATGCTGAAGAAAATGGGTATACCCGGTCTGAACTTGAAAAAATACATCCAAGACTGCTTGAAATCCCGCTTGACAGCGTTAGAAAACGGATGACGACTGTGAATGATTTCAATGGAACTAATTATGTCCTGGTTAAAGGAGCTCCAGAAATCGTTTTAGACAAATGTATGTGGATTGAAAAAGATGCACGACCTCAAAAACTCGCTAAACAAGATAAAGAGATCATATTAAATGACTTAAAGGACATGACAGGTAAAGCCCTTCGTGTTCTGGCTCTTGCATACAAAAAACTAACACCTGTAGAACAAGATATGGATAGTGTTGATAAAGATAAATTAGAAGAAAACCTTGTTTTCGTTGGTTTAGTTGGAATGATGGACCCACCAAGACAGGAAGCTAAAGAAGCAGTTGCAACCTGTATGAAAGCAGGGATCAGAGTTGTAATGATAACAGGAGACCATGAAGATACTGCTGCAGCCATAGGAAAAGAAATTGGAATTCTTACAGAGGGCAAAGTCCTCACAGGTTCCGAACTTGATAAACTCAATGAAGCTGAATTTAAAGAGATGGTTGATGATATCCAGGTTTATGCAAGGGTTTTCCCTGAACAAAAAGTTAGAATTGTAGAAGCCCTTAAAGAAAAAGGCAACATCACATCAATGACTGGAGACGGTGTAAACGATGCTCCTGCGCTTAAGAGGGCAGCCATTGGAGTTGCCATGGGAAGCGGTACCGATGTCGCTAAAGAGTCGGCAGATATGCTTTTACAGGACGATAACTTTGCTACTATTGTTAAAGCTGTTAAAGAAGGACGTATAATATTTGATAACATCAGAAGATTTGTCAGGTTCCAGCTTTCAACCAACATAGGAGCCATACTCACCATTACTTCTGCATCGATCCTTAGCCTTCCCGTACCATTTAACCCAATCCAGGTTCTATGGATAAACATAATTATGGACGGCCCACCAGCACAATCCCTCGGAGTTGAGCCTCCTGAAAAGAATGTTATGGAACGCGCTCCACTAAAAGAAGAAATAATACCCCGGAAGAATTTGCTTAAAATAGCCATTGCAGGAGTTGTAATGACTGTAGGAACACTGGTACTCTACTATTTAGAGCTTGTAAATGGAGCAAGTACTTTAAAAGCTACAACAATAGCATTTACTGTGTTTGTTATGTTCCAGATATTTAACGTGTTTAACTGCAGAGCAGAGAAGTTCTCAAACTTCTCAAACAAGTTCCTGGTTGTGGCAATTGGGCTGTCGTTCTTACTGCAGCTAGCCGTTATATATGTTCCATTCCTACAGGGCGTATTTAGAACAACTGCACTGTCAATAATTGACTGGGTTGCAATTATAATAGTTGCTAGCTTGATTTTTTTAAGCGACTGGCTAGTTGAGAGGTTTATAAAATGAATATAATGGTAATGGCAGGTACAAAAGATGCTGCAAATATCATAGAAAAGTTAAGCAGTACAGAAAAGTTCAATATACTTGCCACAACCACTACATCTTATGGTGCAGACATTGCAAAAGCAGCGGGTGCAGATGAAATAATTTCTAAAGGGCTTACCCTGGAAGAACTGGTTGAAGTAATTAAAACAAATGATATAAACATTTTAATAGATGCTACCCACCCATTTGCTGCAATTGCAACCCATAATGCTATAAAATCTTCAAAAATAACTGGAATCAAATATTTAAGGTTTGAAAGGCCATTAGAAGATTTAAAAGAGAATGATCTGATTTATGAAGCGCCTTCATTTGAAGAAGCCGCATTAAAAGCAGAGAAACTAACTAAAGGCAGAGTTTTGCACCTTGCAGGGGTTTCAACATTAAAACCTGTGGTTGAAAAAATTGATTCTTCAAGGTTATTTGCAAGGGTACTTCCATCAGTCAATTCCATCCAGAAATGTATTGACCTGGGAATAAAACAGGAAAATATAATAGCAATGCAGGGCGTATTCTCAAAAAAATTCAACAAAGTATTGTTCGAGGAATATAACATATCTCTCATTATAACAAAAGAAAGTGGAGAAACAGGCGGAACTCTATCAAAAATAAGTGCTGCCGTTGAACTTGGGCTTGATGTAGTATTGGTTACCCGCCCAAAAGTTGCAGAACTTGAGAATAACGATATTTTTATAGATCTAGATGAAATAGTTGATTTTATGTTAAAAATTACATAAATCATTATTTAAATTCTTTAAAAACATCCATATAATTTTAACTTTATTTTTTAAATTATTTCTATCCTTATTTCCAATTTAACTGTTTTTAACACTGGTCGCTTCCATTTAGGACTAATTACAATATTGGAAATACAATATACTAACCATAACCATACCTAAAGATAGTTAATATATATAGCATATGTTCAAATAAGATCAACTCAACGTATGAGGTGTTTTTATGGATAATCATGACTATGTTTTACTTGCATCTATTTTTACAATAGGCCTACTTATTGGCCTTGCAATTAATGGAGGCACCTCCTATTTTACAGATACTCTCACAGTGCCCGATGATCTCAACCAGACTTATACAAATGCCATTGATGACGCTATGATCGCAGATGATAACGAAATCAGTACAAATCTCACCCCCATTACTGAAGATAATTCCAATTTAACCTGGCAAGGAAATAGCAGTGATAAAAGAGTTTTAGTTGTTTTATGGACAACACATAAATCCAGCTATCCTGTCGGAGGAAATATAACTACATACTGGGGTGAAACATGGGTTACAGCTGTTCCTGAGATAAAAAACTTCTTTAAATCCCATTCAATTTCCGAGCAGTACCTCCAGTTAAGAGTGGCACAGCTTTTAGGTTTACCTCCAGATTCAAAGGATGATTACTTTGTAGAAGTTTGGGTAAATCCAAAAGACCTTTTTAGACCAGCACCTGACAACGAAATCAATGATACAACTGCACAACTGGATTTCCCAAGCTCAGTTGATCCGGCATATGAGAAATGGTTCGATAACAACATAATATCTTCCTATTTCCCTAAAGAGTACCCCTGGACACGGTTAGGATATACATATGATTGGGGCAACCCCAATTCCCACATAGGACTAAGCGAGTTCGTGATGAAAAATAATTCAAATATCACAGTTAAATCAGTGCAGACAACAAAGGAGTATCTTGCCTCTTAAACCATTTCCATTTTTTATTTTTTTATAAACAGATACATCTATTGTTGCTATGCGTATAAAGTGTTTATTATTAATTTTTTAGGTTAAATAGACATATCATGATTTTAAATGTATTTTTAAGATTTAAATTTTGTTTGTATAATAAAATAAGTTATTTATTACAAAAAAGACATAATTATAACCATCTGTATACAAATAAATTAAAATATAAATGGAGTTGTAAACTTGAAATCAATAGTTCTATATTATTCAAGAACTGGAAAAACAGCCATAGCTGCAAAAGCCATTGCAGATAAAATATCCTCCGAAATAATTGAAATTAAAGACCTTAAAGGTAGAAAAGGATTTATAGGTTATATAAAAGCTGCCCTTGATGCACGAGGCATGAAAACAACACCTATCGAACCAAATACTATAAATGTTGCAGACTATGATACCATCTGTCTTGGAACACCAGTATGGGCTGGAAAACCAGCTCCCGCCATAAATACCATTATAAAAAACATGGAAATTAGAGGAAAAGATATTATTCTATTTATAACTCTTGGGGGAAACAACTACAAAGATGCACTCAACTCAATGAGCAAAGAAGTTGAAGCAGAAGGAGGCAATGTAATTAAAACCATTGCAGTAATAAAAAGCGGTAATAAAACTGAAGCAGATATTGCAAATGAAATAAATAAAATAGATATTAATATTTAATCCATTTTCAAAAGTAACCGGCAGTTCCATCCCCATGCCCTATTTTAATTAGCAATTTTATAAAATTAATACTTATTTTAAAATATTTATGTAGTTTTGTCTAATTATAAACCGTTTTAAAAAATTTAACACAATTTCGTACATTACAAACTATTTTAAATGAGTAAAAATAAGTAAAAACATACAAAGTAGTATAGATATAATTACAAACAGGTGTATTCATGGCTCCAGAGGATATTTTCGAACTCTATGAAGAAATAAAGGAGGATTTAAAGTTTATAACTTCCTCTGATATTCGAGCGAAAATAATTATAAGTTTAAAAGAAGGACCAAAGAAGTTAGGTGATCTAAAAAATGAAGTCCATATGAGGTCCTCTTCTATTTTACACAGCATGAGCCAGTTAGAAACTAAAAACCTCATAACTAGAGAATTCCAAAGTTATTCACTATCACAGACCGGAGAAATGGCAGCAACCGTTCTTATAGACATGGTAAATTCATTCTATTTAATTAAAGAAAATGAAAATTTCTGGTTGAACCATGACATAACTGAAATTCCAGAGGATTTAATGGGAAAAATTGATGATTTAAGTGGTTTTAAAATCATAACCTTTCCAGATTTTTCTGAGAAATCCCCATTCCAAGAGCTGCTTTTAGATTCTAAAGTCATAAAAGGGATTATTTCCCCTTTAATCATTTATGATGAACTTGAAGTGGTAAATAAAAAAGAAGACATACATCTCATTTTAGCTAATAATAACTCAAATGAAGTTATTGAAAAATTGAAGTTTCAAGATATATCCATAACCGAAAATATTAAGCTATGGAAAATAAACGGCAATTTAAAATTAATTTTAATCGTTACAGATAACTTCATATTGTTGAATTTACCCCAAGTACTAAAAAATGATTCTATCAGTTATCTAGTGAGTAAAACTGAAGAATCAATTGAATGGGGAAATAAATTATTTAATCACTATCTTAGCCAAGCTGAAGAATTAAATATTTAATTTATAGTGAATAACATGTGAAAATTCCCTCAAAAAATCAAAGCCTTCAAAAACCGCTGGTTTTTGATGTTTGAAAATCGTAGCTTACAAACCTTCGGTTTGTGCCATCGAAACCTCTGGTTTCGTGGCCCTGAAAATCAAAGATTTTCAAGGCTCCAAACCCGAAGGGTTTGAGAGATTTTGTAAACATTTTTCTCCAGCTTCGTTCCGTAAACATAACTTATTAAGCTTATAAATTTAAATAATTATTTAAATTTAATATTAACAAGTTTTAAAACACTTAAACAATTTTTTTTATAAATTAATAATTCAACATCTGGTTATTTACTATAAATCTATTATCTACTTTCTAAAAGGATAACTTCAACTTCAGCTCCTTCTGGAACCAGTTCCACATTTTTATTAATTTCAAAGTATCCATCAGCCTCTGCAATAGCTGTTATTGCACCAGAATCTTTTAGTATAGGACTTGCCATCCCATTTTCTATTTTAACAAGAACATATTGATGTCTTCCCCTTGATGAATGGTATCTCCTGGACAATTTAAGTCTTAAAACATCTGATTTTCGACGGCTTACAGAAGCCATTTTTCGCAGGAATGGAGCTACAAGAACGTGGAAGATAGTTAAAGCTGCTGCAGGATAACCTGGAAGTCCAAAAACCGGTTTATTATTAATTTTACCGACTATTGTAGGTTTACCTGGCTTTACAGCTATCCCATGAACAAAAACTTCACCAATATCATCCAAAACCAATTTAAGTACATCTCCAGCACCTGCTGAAGTCCCACCTGAAGTTATTATTACATCTGCATCTAAATGCTGTTCTATACGAGTTCTGATGTCATCATAATCATCTTTTGCAACTCCAGAATATATGGGAGTACATCCACAGGATTTCACTGCATTTGTAATAGTTTGAGAGTTTATATCATATACCTTACCATATTCCAGCGTTTCATCATAGCTTATTATTTCATTTCCGGTTGATATCACTGCAACTTTAGGTTTCTTAAAAACAGGTACTTCCCCCATCCCTATAGCGCCTAAAACTCCAATTTTATCATGAGTAAGTATAGTGCCTGAAGCTAAAAGAAAATCTCCTTCAGATACATCAGAACCCTTAGATGCTATCCATTGTTTAATAGCTGCGCTTTTATGCATATGTACATGTCCATCTACTTTCTCTGTAAATTCTACCATTATCACAGCATCTGCACCCTCGGGAACTGGAGCCCCAGTACCTACCTCAATACATGTCCCTTTTTCAACTTTTTTCTCTGGTTTATCTCCAGCCCCAATAGCATCGATTAATTTTAAAGTTACAGGATTATCTTCAGAAGCCCCAAATGTATCCTCTGCTTTAACTGCATATCCGTCCCGTGATACCCGGTTAAACGGCGGAAGATCAATTGTAGCGTGCACATTTTCTGCCAGTACTCTCAGATATGCATCCGTTAGGTGTACTGTTTCAATTTCCCGTTTAATCTCTATATTTTCTATGATGCCCTTTACGTCTTCCGAATCAATTATTTTTAAAAACTCTGTTCCCATGTGAATCACTTTCAAGTTAAATCCGTTGATATACTCTCTTTAAAAATTTAAAGATATTTTATTAATGATATTAATTTAACATATATCCAATAAAAATTTTCTGAGTTCAATATCTTTAAATCCATATTCCTTTAAATTATTTTTATAGTGAATGACCAAATATTTTTGACTACTGTCAAAATTTACAATTTTCGAATATCTAATAATTTATAAGTTTAAAAAATTACATCATTCACTATAAACCTGATTATATCTAATTAAAAATATTTAAAAAAGATCATATTAATGGTTTCAACTTATAATTTTAATAAATATTTCTCATTTAACTTAAATACGACATTTTAAGAATTAATTATTTTTAATGGAGTTTCATTTAACCATTTTGTTAAATCAAGGAACATATTATGATTTAAAATATCTTACTTGATCCTAAATTTAATTAATTTTAATATTTATCAGTTGCCACTTCAATTTAAATAAAATAATGATAAAAATTATTGTTTAGATGTATATGGTATTCATTTTATACAATGCATTAATCAATTATTTAGATTTTCTATAAAAAACGATCAAAATTTGATATGAAAATAGTTTTCATTTCAATAATTTTAATAGACCATTTTATATACTATAATACACATATAACTTATAGCAGGAAATAGATGATTATTTTACTAATAAGATTGCTTAATTTATCAAAAAATACCTGATAAACCTGTAATTTCACTATTGATTGTATAAAACATGACTATTTAAAAATCTAAGGTTTTTGGACTCGTAAAGTCATGATTGTCAGGTTAATCAAAAAGGTGATTAAACAATATAATTAGTATTTATACATTGTTCATCTTATTTATTATGTATTATAAAAATTAGAAAATATTTCAACTAAGGAGGAGAGTATTTGAATAGAGGCAGAGGACGTGGACAGGATACACAACAGGTTAGAAGAGTAAGGTCTCCAAGAAAAGGAGAAATACCAGGTGTTGTTGAACAGATATTGGGTCACGGAAAATTAAAAGTCAGATGTGCTGATGGAAAAACAAGGCTTTCCAGAATACCTGGAAAAATGAAAAAGAGGATATGGATAAGGGAAGGAGATGTAGTTCTTGTTAAACCATGGGACTTCCAAAGTGACGAAAAAGCAGACGTCATATGGAGATATACAAGAACAGAAGCAAACTGGCTTGAACGTAGGGGTTATCTTAACTTATAATCTCTAATACATTTTAATTCATGATTTAGCGATTATTTAATGCTTCATTTTAATTTTATAGTAAACAACTAAAAAGTATTTGCGGGGCCAAATGGATTCTAAAATATCAAAAGCAGACGACATTTTACAGAAAATATTATCTGAAAAAAGAATTAAGAGCGTTGAGGATAAGCGCGTTGGAAGCGAAGTATTTGATAGAATAACTCTTAAAACACTTTACAAACTCGCAAATGATGGGTATATTCACAGGTTAAATGGAGCAATAAGCACTGGAAAAGAAGCCAATGTCTTTACAGGTATAGATAAGAATGATAATTTTGTAGCTGTTAAAATTTACAGAGTTACCACATCTGATTTTAAAAAAATGCAGACATACATCCAGGGAGATCCTCGATTCCACGTAAGAACTACAAATAAACGCCAGCTTATAAATGCATGGGTTAATAAAGAATTTAGAAATCTTCAAAGGGCCGATGAAGCTGGAGTTAAAGTACCAAAACCAATTGTAGCTAAAAACAACATACTCGTAATGGAGTATATTGGAGATGAAGAAGGAGATGCAGCGCTCCCAATGAGACATTCCGATATTAAAGACCCTGAAGAACTGCTAAATAAAGTAATCAATAATATGAAACTTTTATACAAAAAAGCAGGACTTGTACATGGAGATCTTTCAAGTTACAACATTTTAATTCAAGATAATGAACCCGTAATTATCGATATATCTCAAGGAATGACCAAGGATCATCCAATTGCTGAAGAGCTTTTAAATAGAGATATAGAAAATATTACTAAAGATTTTAAGAAATTAGGCGTTAAAACATCTGCAGAAGAAATTAGAAGCGGAATTATGGATTTTAAATCATAAATACGCGCGACTAAAATTTATAATTTAAGGTTGAAAAAACTGAAAGTTTCCGAACAGTAAAATTATAGATTTTGCACAAATCGGAGATTTATATACTATGTTTTGCAACTGCAAAACAGGGTTTTACATTCAAAAATTCATAGAGGTGAATAGCATGCCCAACACTGAATATCTTAAGATCCCAAAAGAAAGAGTAGGGGTCCTAATTGGAAAAGACGGTACTACAAAAGAACATATTGAAAACACGACTAAAACAGAACTGGATATTGAAAGTGAAACTGGGAGTATCACCATTACCCCAACAGATGAAATGGAAGATCCTTTATCTGTTTGGAAGACTAGATACATTATAAAAGCTATAGGCAGAGGCTTTAGCCCCGAAACAGCTTTTAAATTACTTGATGATGAATTTATTCTAGACATAATCAATTTGCAGGATTTCGTTGGAAAATCAAAAAAAGCAATACTCAGACAGAAAGGAAGAATAATCGGTAGAGAAGGAAGAACAAAAGAAATAATTAAAGAAATGACCGATGTAGATATTTCTGTATATGGTAAAACAGTATCCCTAATTGGAGACATGGAAAGAATACAAATTGCCAAAGAAGCAATTGAAATGATTTTAAATGGTGTAAGACATAAAAGTGTTTACTCATTTTTAGAAAAGAAGAAACAAGAACTTAAAAGAAAAGAATTTGAGAATATTGTACTCAAAGAATAAACTCATCACTCAATTTTTACGATTCAAACAAAAAATAAAAAAAACCTAAAAAACACTAATTAAGGAGGCTAAATTTGGAAACAAACGCGTCTTTGCAAAAAGAAATATCTGCAGAAAGAGAAGCATCTGAAATCTTTGAAGAATTCAAAGAACTTACTCCATCAGAATTTTTCAGAAGAAATAAGCAAATGCTCGGTTTTTCTGGTAAAATACGATCACTAACAATAGTTTTCCACGAACTGATCACAAACAGTATTGATGCTGCAGAAGAAGCAGGAATTTTACCAGAAATGGTAATAGATCTCAAAAGAGTAGATAAAGATCATTACATTTTACGTCATCAGGATAACGGGCCCGGTATTCCCGAACCTTTCATCACCAAGGTATTCTGTACCATGTTTGCTGGTTCTAAATTTAGAAATATCCAATCAAGAGGACAGCAAGGGTTAGGTTGTAGTGGATGTGTTTTATTATCTCAAATGACCACAGGACAGCCTGTTAAAATAAGGTCAGGATACAAAGAGGGAAACAAGATCAAAGGAGTGGAAATGACGGTCAAAATGGACGTCAAAACAAACCAGGGGCTCATATTAGACCGGAAAGAAATTGAATTAGATTCAACTGGTGTGAGCATGGAACTTCACTTTAAAGATGTTTCCTATTCTTTAAGTGAACAGGGAGCATTTGAATACATAAGAAGAACCATGATTGCAAACCCCCACGCTAAAATCGTGTTTAAAGATCCAACCGGCGGCAGGTATATCTTTGACAGGGCAACTGATGAAATACCACCAATGCCAAAAGAAGTACTCCCTCATCCAAAAGGAGTAACAGCGGATGACCTGATCTTTATGGCAAAGCATACTGATAAAAGACGGTTCAGGAGCATGCTTACAAGTTCCCTTTCCAGAATGTCCAATAAAAGGGTGGATGAACTTGAAGAAATAACCGGCATTGATTTCAACAAACGTCCTAAGGACATGAAATGGGAAGAAGCCGAAAAAATCGTTGAACTGTTCCAGTCAATGGACTTTATGGCACCCCCAACAGCAGGGTTAATTCCAATAGGTCAGGAACAAGTTGAAAAAGGTATGATAGAAATATTAGCACCTGAATATGTAAAAACCATAACCAGGAACCCCAAAACATATAAAGGAGGAGTATCCTTCGTTATAGAAGCAGGGCTTGCCTATGGTGGAAAATCAGGAAGAGTTGTTGGCGAGCAGAAAAAAGCAGAAATCATGCGTTTTGCAAATAGAGTTCCGCTTACATTCGATCAGGGAAGCTGTGGTATAACTGAAGCTTTAAAAAGTATAGATTGGAAACGTTACGGTATACGAGACCTTGAAAATGCCCCAATAACAGTATTCGTTAATATTGTGTCAACTCACGTGCCTTATATGTCTACAGGAAAGCAAAGTGTTGCCCCTGAAGCTGAGATAATGCAGGAAGTAAGGCAGGCTACAATGAAAATTGCAAGGAGCTTACAAAAATATTTGAACGCAAAAAGAGCTGCTAAAGAAGAAGCAATGCGTGCTCAAATATTTGAAACACTGGTACCTGTGGTACTCAAAGAAGCTGCAATCCTTGCAGAAAGGGATGTTCCAGAGTATGCTGATGTTATGGCAAAAGTCACAAGAAAACCAAAAATTTTAGGCGGTGTCACTGATGATGAATAGACGAGATTTCACCTTAGCTAAACTCAAAGGCCTGGGAAATACAATAATAGACGACGTTGAGAAAAACACGGTTCCTGCAGTAAAGGTTCCTTCAAGAGGTACATCAAACATAGTTTACGATCCAGATAAACGTTATTATGTCCTTGGTGACCGATATGGGCAGAGATCCCTCGGAAACGTGAAACAGATCAAAAAAGTTGCCCAAATGGTCAGCATGGCAAACTTCTGTAAAGTTCTTGTGGAAACCCAAAAAACAGCCACCATGAGGGAGACGTACTACGTTTCAGAAGGATGGGATGTCGACTTTGGAAGCCAGGATGAATCTAACCTTATAGGTGAGGACCTGGAAGTTACACTTGGAGTAACACGTGAAGACCTTGGACTAATGCCTGAAGAAGACGGCGCATCTGTTTATGGTAACATCACCATAAAAGATGATGATGTTGAAATCAACGCTGCTAAATCAGGTAAATCCGGATACTCCATATCTCCAACCATTGACGATGTTGAATTTGTCGATCATGATGTTCAACGAGTAATCGCAGTGGAAACCATGGGGATGTTCCACAGGATGGTTCAGGAAAAAGCTTACAAAAAATTCGACACTTTAATCGTTGGATTAAAAGGTCAAGCTGCAAGAGCAACAAGAAGATTCCTTAAAAGAGTTAACGAAGAGTTACATTTACCAGTTTATATTTGTAACGACGGAGACCCATGGGGATTCCACATCGCCATGGTTATAATTTCTGGAAGTGCAAAACTTGCTCACGTTAACCACGACCTTGCAACACCTGATGCTAAATTTATGGGTGTAACTGCAAGTGATATAATAAACTATGACCTTCCAACTGACCCATTGAAAGACATAGATGTCTTAAGACTTAAAGAACTTGCCAAAGATCCAAGATATAAAAATGAATTCTGGCAGAATGAAATTAAAAAGATGCTTAAAATCGGGAAAAAAGCAGAACAGCAGTCTTTTTCAAAATATGGTCTCGAATATGTCGTAGATACATATTTCCCAGAAAAATTGGACTCAATGTAAAGTTTTAGAAGATTTCTTCTAGATAAGGAAACCTACAAACATTTCATGTTTGGAGCTCTCGAAATCTTTCAAAATTCTACAAATTTTGAACACACAAAACCAAAGTTAGAAAAATGCAAAGCATTTTTCTACATAAAAAATCAGAGATTTTTTAAGGTTTTGTTAGCTCCGATTTTGGAGCGTGAAACAGAGTTTTCGCAAGCTTTGTCTCGTAGCCACGAAAGCATAGCTTTCGAGAGTACAAAAATTTTATATTCAAAATTTTTGTAATTCTTAGTTTCCCATTTTTTTTACTTTTTAAATAAATTACTTCATAGAAGTAAATTAACCAAAAATAATAAATTAGATTTCAACTCAATTATTTTAATTCTACTTATAAAAAATTCAACTGTTGATAAATATGCCGGCAATCGATAAATTTGAAAGACCTGTATTTTCGCTTAGAATATCAATAACCAACCGATGCAACGTTAGATGCTTTTACTGTCATCATGACGGTATACTCCCACAGAGCTATGAAATGACTCCTGATGAGATCTACAGAGTTTCAAAAATAGCAGCAGATACTGGCGTTCGAAAAATCAGGCTTTCGGGCGGAGAACCTTTAATAAGAAACGACATTGTTGAAATTGTTGAAAAAATAGCCGCTGTTGAGTTTAAAGATATAGCTATAACAACTAATGGAACGCTCCTTGGAAAATATGCCCGCGAGTTGAAAGCTGCCGGCCTTAACCGTGTGAATGTAAGTTTTGATACGCTTAATCCAGAGACTTACAAATTTATAACCAAAAAAGATTACATTGAAAAAGCCAAAGATGGAATTAAAAAAGCCTCAGAAGCGGGACTTTATCCGGTCAAAGTAAACATGGTGGTTATGAAAGGGATAAATGACCATGAAATCTGGGACATGTTCCAGTTTTGTAAAGAAAATAATGCAATACTTCAGATTATAGAGCTTTTAAAATCAGACAATCAACCTAATTCTAGATTTTTCAGCGAATATCATTTTAAAATGGATGAACTAGAGGAAGAACTTACTCAAAAAGCAGATGAGGTTAAAACAAGACAATTCATGCAGGACAGAAAAAAATATTTCATTGAAGATGGTGAAATCGAAGTTGTAAAACCAATGGACAACACCGAATTCTGCAAAAATTGCACCAGAATTAGGATAACACCTGACGGTAAAATTAAACCATGCTTACTTCGAAATGATAATTTGGTTGATTTAATAGAACCAATGAGACAGGGATCTTCTGATGAAGAGCTTAAAAAAATATTTTTAGATGCCATACAAAATCGAGAGCCATTCTTTAGAGAGTGTTCTAGCTAAATAATTTAAGTAAGTTCATCTCCAAAAAGTAAATAACATAATTTTACTAATTATTTAGACAATTAATCAAATTCTGTTTAAATAGATAACACACAAATATATACTCCTTATTTTGATTCTATACTTAAAATTAGTTTTAAAAAAATATTTTATTTAAATCAATTTATAGATCAATTCCCCCTTTTTTGAGATTATTCTAATAATATCCCTTTTAAATAAAGTATTTGAAAATTAAGCTAATTTGATTTATCTATTTTGATTGGGCATAACTAAAACAAATATGAAATCATAAATATTTATAATGCCAAAAAATATACTAGAACATGTGAAACTGGTGTTTTTATGTTGAGGCTCGTACTTGAAGAGATAACGTCGCATGTGAAATCCATGGATATCGATGATGATGCTAGAATACTCATGGAAAAATATTTGCGTGAGGCGTCTAAAGTATTTATATGTGGTTTTGGAGAATCAGAGCTTGTAGGAAAAGCTTTTGCTTCAAGGCTTAGTGAAATCCGCCGAAATGTTTTTGTTATTAGTGAAACTATAGTTCCCGAGATCAATGAAGGGAACATTCTCATAGCTATTTCAGGATCTGGGGAAACGGAACCAACTTTAAGTATTACAAAAAAAGCAGCAGATATTGGTGCAAAAATTATATCCATAACTTCTTTTACTGATTCCCCGCTTGCCCAGATATCCGATGTTGTAATTGAAATACCCGGTAGAATAAAAGCAAAAACTAAAAATTATATAGAAAGGAGAGTATCAGGCGAATATGAGCCATTAACACCTTTCGGTGCCCTCTTTGAGATATCGACGATGATATATCTTGAAGGCATCATTGCAGAACTTGCAAACAAGGAGGTCAATTTATGAAATCTGTTGGTATAAATGGATATGGAACAATAGGTAAAAGAGTAGCAGATGCTGTTTCTGCCCAGGATGATATGAAAATTGTTGGGGTTACCAAGCGAAGCCCCGATTTTGAAGCCCGCATGGCTGTTGAAAAAGGTTATGATCTCTATATAAGCGTTCCTGAAAGAGAAAGTTCCTTTGAAGAAGCAGGCATCAAAGTAACTGGAACTGCAGACGAACTACTTGAAAAACTGGACATAGTGGTCGATTGTACTCCTGAAGGAATTGGAGCTAAAAATAAAGAAGGAACATATGAAAAAATGGGCTTAAAAGCAATATTCCAGGGTGGAGAAAAACACGACCAGATAGGGCTCTCATTTAATTCATTCTCAAATTATAATGATGTAATAGGTAAAGATTATGCAAGAGTTGTATCCTGTAACACTACAGGACTTTGCAGGACTTTAAATCCAATAAACGATTTATGTGGAATTAAAAAAGTAAGGGCAGTTATGGTAAGGAGAGGTGCTGATCCAGGACAGGTTAAAAAGGGACCGATCAACGCCATAGTTCCAAACCCGCCAACAGTACCATCACACCACGGGCCTGATGTCCAGACTGTGATGTACGATCTTAACATAACTACAATGGCATTACTTGTACCTACAACCTTAATGCACCAGCACAACCTGATGGTTGAGCTTGAATCTTCAGTCAGTATAGACGATATAAAAGAAAAACTGAATGAAACCCCTAGAGTTTTACTCCTTAAAGCTGGAGAAGGTCTTACCTCAACAGCAGGATTTATGGAATATGCTAAAGATTTAGGGCGTTCAAGAAACGATTTATTTGAAATATGCGTCTGGGAAGAGTCTTTAAATATCGTTGATGGAGAACTCTATTACATGCAGGCAATTCACCAGGAATCAGATGTAGTTCCTGAAAACGTGGATGCAATAAGAGCCATGCTTGAGATGGAAGATAATCCTTTTAAATCAATCGAAAAAACTAATAAAGCCATGGGAATTCTTTAATATAACCAATATAATTCCCTTAAATTTTTATTTTTGCCGGTAAACATTTAACAATAAAAACGTACAATAGTAGTCCTGTAACTATTGCTTTCTTTTTGAATAGGCATACTATTAGAATAAATTAACTATATTTATAATAAATTAGTTGCTAAATTATTTGATAAATCTTAAAAAGGATATTCTAGACTTACAGTGATATAATGATAAAAGAACTCATAATCTCAATGCGTCCGAAACAGTGGTATAAAAATTTAGTTATATTCATTGGAATTGTTTTTTCTCTAAAACTTTTAGATTTAAGTCTTTGGATTGATGTAATTGCAGCATTTACAGTCTTCTGCGTGATTTCAGGGTGCTTATACCTAATAAATGATATCATTGATGTTGATAAAGATAAAAATCATCCTAAAAAGCGTAATAGGCCAATTGCATCAGGCAAATTAAAAACAAGAGACGCATGGATATCTGCAATTATATTGATCACTGTGGCATTTGGAGTTTCGTATTTAATTAATATCTGGTTTTTAGCTTCAGCAGTAACTTTTTTCCTGTTAATATTGATTTACTCCCTGTTCTTGAAACAGCTCGCCATAGTAGATATGATGGTAATTTCTGTAGGTTTTGTTATAAGAGCCATTGCAGGATGTGCGGCGGTAGGAGTAATTGTATCACCCTGGCTTATAATTTGTGCATTTCTTCTTGCGTTATTTTTAGCAATTGGAAAACGAAGACATGAACTAGTTGTACTCGGAAAGAATGCGGGAAATCATCGTAAAATCCTGGACGGATACTCAACTGAAATGCTTGATCAGATGATGAATATAACTACCAGTGCTTTAATCATGTCTTATTCCATTTATACATTCTTTACAGGCAAAATATACATAATGATTACCATTCCATTTGCATTTTACGGACTTTTTAGATATATATACATGGTCCATGCTGAAAATTTTGGCGGTGAGCCAGAAATGCTGTTTAAAGACAAAGGAATGTTACTCAGCATGGTATTATGGGCAGTTTTAGTTATAGTCATACTTTATGGAAGTTCAATATCCCGATTTTTAGGAGTATTTTAATCATGTTGGATAAATTTCATTTAAATCACTACAGTTCAAAAAAAATTGATATCATCATTTCAGCGATTTTAACTCTTTTAATAGTGGTAACAAGAATTCCTTTTGTAAGCAAATACTTATACGAATGGGACTCTGTAAATTATGCCCTTGGATTTGAGAAATTTGATATTGTACATCATCAACCCCACCCTCCAGGTTATATATTTTATATAGGCATTGGAAGAGTGATAAACGCCCTATTCAATGACCCCAACACTACAATGATATTTATCAGTATTGTGTTTAGTATTATTACAGTCATATTAATTTACTTCCTCGCTAAACAGATGTTTTCAAGACAGTTTGCAGTTATAGCAGCATTACTACTCGTATTTAATCCATTATTCTGGTACTATGGAGAAATATCTACAATTTATCCAACTCAGGCTTTTCTTGCCACTATTGTTGCTTACTTATCGTATCAGGTGTTTAGAGGAAAAGAAAAATTTTTCTATCCTTCCATCATTGCTTTAGGCCTGGCAGGAGGTTTCAGGCAAGATTTAATCATTTATATGTTCCCATTATGGTTCTTTTGTGCATTTTACCACAAAAGAGATCCAAACAGATTATTAAAAGCGATTATAGTGCTAATCCCCTCTGTTCTAGTATGGGTTATTCCAACGATGATATTTTCAGGGGGTATTGAACAGTACTCCCAGGCTTCAAGCACATTATATAAAATAGCATTCCCAAGATCATCAATACTCTTTGGATCGACTATTATTAATAAACTCACAGCAGTTGGTTCCTATTTTACATGGTTGGGGCTTGCTTTAACCTATTCCGGAATTATTATAATGGCACTGTTCACCAAATATGTTGGAAAAGGACCAAAACATGTATTCCGTGAAAATATAAAGGATTATAGAGTTATATTTCTTATACTATGGTTTTTACCTACTTCGCTTATGTATCTACTCATACATATAGCTAAACCAGGATACATGCTGGTGTTTATCCCCGTATTGGCCATTGTGTTAGCATATTTTGTTAAAGAACTGTCTTATAGTTTAAGTTCAAGATTTAAGAAATACAGTCCCAAAAAATGTCTTACAATAGTACTCTCCTTAATCCTCCTGTTTAATATAGCATATTTTACAGTCCCATACAATATAAATGAAGAAAAGCTGTGGGAAACTCCAATAAGTGATTTAGGTAGTTTATCCATACAGGATCAAGTTTTATGGGTATTAGATATGGGATTTATGTCTACCCATGAAAAAATTAACGCTGACGACCAGAGTACTCAAACCTACCTCAATGCCATATCCAATGTACCCGGTTCTAATTCCAGCAATACAATAATAGTTATGGGCGAAATTACCCGTGAGAATGAAGGGTTTAATTGGAGAAAAGCAATGTATTACCTGCCAGATTATCAAGTTTACTACTTAATTGAAGCGGATCATTTTGTAACTTCAGAATGGTATGCTAAAAACCATACAAACACATGGTTAGCATCCAATATATTTAAAATCCCAGTTAATAGTTCCACACAAAAAGTAATATGGGTAATCAGTAACCAATCGGCGTATTTCCCCCAGATAACATCACAAATTCCTGTAAAAACTATAAATTTACCAGATGGCCTAAAATTGTATTATTCCGACATTAATGGGACTCAAATAAAGAATAATGAACTGGTATTTAACGGACCAGAGCAATATTAAACAATTAGGAGCCTAAAATGAAATACGATCTTCACTCTCATTCAAAATATTCTTCAGATGGAATTCTTGATCCTCGAAAGATCATTAAAGTTGCCATTAAAAAAGGCCTAGATGGTATTGCAATTACGGATCATAATACCATAAAAGGAGGATTAGAAGCAAAAAAATATGAAACAAATGATTTTAAGGTTATAATCGGTTCAGAAGTCATGACAACTAAAGGAGAAGTAATTGGGCTATTTTTATCTGAAGAAATAAAATCTAAGGATTTTTATGATGTTATAGGTGAAATTAAAGCGCAAAACGGCATAGTGGTCCTCCCTCACCCCTTTGACGAATGGAGATATGCATCATTCCCTGCCAAAGAGGATGTTAAATATATTGATAACATTGAAATATTCAATTCACGCTGTGTTAAAAAGAAATATAATGATAATGCAGGTAAATTTGCAAAAAAATATAAATTAGGAGTAACTGGAGGGAGTGATGCTCATTTTGCAAATGAAATAGGACATGCCGGCATAATAGTAGAAACAGATGACATTTATGAAGCTATCTTAAAAAATAATTTACAGGTGTTTGGTAAAACATCCACCAGTTTGAATCATGTTTTTACAAAGATGTTAAAGACATGGAAAAAACATTTCTAATAACTAACATTAATTTAGAAAACATTACAACGAAATAGTTACAGTGTGTTTCTAACAACAATCAGGTGCTAAAGTATGGAAAATAACAAAGTTTGGCTGGTTATCCTATTTGCAGTTGTTGTTTACCTTATAATGGGTATATACGCAGATTTTGGAAGCCTGTTAACTGCAATTGAAAAATTTAACTGGGTTTTCATCCCATTAATGCTTATTCTAGTTTTGATAGCGTATCTTGTTCGTTTTTTAAAGTGGAGTCTTTTTTTAAAAAGTGCAGGCGTCCGCTTAAAACTTAAAGATAATTTATTTGTATTCTTCAGCGGAATGGGAATGATTATAACTCCTGCCAAAGTAGGGGAAATATGGAAAGGATGGTTAATAAGAGACATAAACGGCGAAAAACTAAGTAAAACAGTTCCGGTTGTGATTACAGATAGAGTTACAGATGTAATTGGATTAGTTATACTTTCTCTACTTGGAATTCTGTATTATAAAGATGGAATCTATATTTTAGCAGCACTGCTTTTAATATTTGCAGTATTCTTCATAGCCATAAGATCTGAAAAAATTTCAGGCATATTGATTTCCATACTTGAGAAGAGGGCAGGAAAATATTCCAAAGATATCAAAACCATGCACGCCACATTCCTACAGTTAATGCACCCCAGAAATATAGTGGGATTATCATTTTTAAGCGCTTTTGCATGGTTCTTTGAATGCCTTGCGCTTTACTTCGTAATAGTAGGATTTGGACAATCCCTTAACTTAATATTATCCACATTTGTATTCAGCTTCGCATCGTTAGTTGGTGCAATAAGCATGATTCCGGGAGGTCTTGGAATTGCAGAAGCCACAATCTCAGGAATGCTGCAGTACTTTGGATTAACATCAGTAGATTCTATAGGTGTAGCCATAATAATAAGGTTCGGAACACTCTGGTTCGGGGCAATTTTAGGGTTCTTGATACATTTCATCTTTAAAAAGAAGATCATGGGAAAACAAATATAAATAGTTAAATTATGAATAAAAGTTATTATGAAGCTTAAGTTCTCCATCATATCAAAGTATTTACCAATTATAGTCGCTGTTGCTGTGCTATGGATAACTATACTCATACTATTTAGAGAATCCATTACTATAAATCGGGGAATTTTCACATACGTACTTGATGATCCTTATATTCACATGGCAATGGCCAAAAATCTAATTTTACACGGCGTGTGGGGTGTAGATAAATACGGTTTTACATCTTCTTCATCGTCGCCCCTATGGATAATAGTGTTATCTCTGGCCTATTTTTTGTTTGGAGTAAATTTATTTATTCCTTTCATATTAAATGTCATGTTTGCCACAATTTTTATTTTCATAGCATACTCCATATTCAGATACTATAAAATGCAACCCATGTACAACCTGATTTTTTTGCTGTTTTTAATATTTTTTACCCCAATTCCTGCGTTAGCATTTACAGGCATGGAGCATATCCTGCAAATAGTGATTATTGTTTTGTTTACTTTTATCGGAGTCAAAATGCTTTGTGAAGATAAATCAAACAATTTAAAGTATATAATGCTCCCAATATTAGCAGCCCTGGTTGTTGCGGTCCGTTATGAAGATTTAATTATTGTTTTAATTATTGCAGCCATGTTTTTTATTAAAAGAGAGTTTTGGAAGTCATTATCAATACTGGGTGCAAGTATGGTCCCTGTATTTGCATACGGAATATATTCTACCATGAATGGATGGTTCTTCCTTCCCAATTCACTTATAACTAAAACCATTTTTGTGGAGGCTAAAACTCAGGCTTTCTCATTAAATGGTATAACCCTGCTCATGAATAATTTTTTAAATATTCAAAATTTATTTATATTTATTCCATTGATTTTAGCCATTGGGCTATTGATTTTCCGTTTCAGGGAAAAGAAGAGATTATGGAACGCTCAAAATATCTTACTTATTACATTCATAGGCACGGCCACATTACATATGATTGCAGCACGAACAGGCTGGTTCTACCGTTATGAAGCATATCTTATAGCTTTAGGGATTCTGACAATTGCCATTGGTATAAATGAATACTTGCCGGCAGTTCCAAAATGGGATAAAAAATTGATTTCTAAAAATTTAACATTAATCACCATAATATTCGTGTTATTCGTCTCCCTCGCGGGAAGAGGGTATTGCTCCTTTAATGAGGTCCCTAAAGCCACCCATAACATCTACGATCAACAGTATCAGATGAGCCTGTTTATACAGAAATATTATAAAGGAGATGCAGTTTCTTTAAATGATGTAGGTGCAGTAAATTACGCTACAGATATCAAATCAGTAGATCTACTAGGATTAAGTGGCCTAAACGTTTCTAAAGAAATTTTAAAGGAAAACTACACTATAAAAGATATTGATAATATTACGCGTCAAAACCATGTTAAAGTAATTATAGTCTATGAAGATCTTTATAAAAAGTATTTAACAGGAGGAATACCTTCTGATTGGGTTAAAATAGGACAATGGAAGATCAACAATAGAATAACTTGTTTTATGGACACCGTTTCTTTTTATGCAATTGATCCTCAAGATGCAGAGAATTTAACCAAAAATTTAAAGGAATTCTCTTCCCAATTACCTCCTGACGTTCAACAAAGCGGGAAGTATATGGATAATAGTTAAAAATATAATTCAATTTAAAAACATGAAATTGGTATATATTTGGGAAAAAAGATATAGATAATAAAAACTGAAGTGAATAACATGTCAAAAGTCGCTTTACTTAAAACATCACCAGAAACAGTAATTGATGATTATTACAAATTAATGCATCTTACAGATTATGAAAAATCATTATCAAAACAGGATAAAACAGTTTTAAAGCTCAACCTTTCATGGACACTCTACTACCCAGCATGTTCAACTCCCCCATGGCAGCTTGAAGGGGTTTTAAATACATTAAAAAAGGACGATTACAAGGACATCGTAGCTGTAGAAAACCAGACTGTGGTAACTCACCCCTGGAAAGGAGCATACTATAACAAATGGTTACCTCTCTTAAAGGAGAAGGAAATAGATTTTCAACCGTTAACAGACGTAGAATGGGAAACTCATAAACCAAAATCTGAAATGCTCGCAATGAATGATATATTCGGCGAAGTATTAGTCCCAAAAATGTTTTACGGTTCTAATGTGATTCATTTCCCAACAGTAAAGACCCACGGCCACACCACAACTACAGGGGCTATGAAGAATGCTTTTGGAGGATTAATTCCTAAATACAGGCACCATGCCCATAAAAAGATACATGAAGTCCTTGTTGATTTACTGGCAATTCAAAAAGAAATCCATAAAGGAATCTTCTCAGTTATGGACGGGGGGGTTTGCGGAAACGGTGCAGGTCCAAGAACAATGGAACCATACTGTGGAAATATTATCCTTGCCAGTGAAGATCAGGTGGCAATTGATGCCATTGCAGCTAAAATCATGGGCTTCGACCCACTAAAAATAGATTACATCAAAACAGCACACGATAAAGGTCTTGGAACTGGTGATGTGGACCAGATTGAAATAGTGGGAATGGATAAGGTAGATCTGAAAAATCTAAACTTCAAATTTGAAACAAGCAGAAGCCCAGTTGTAAAATGGGACCAAAGGATAAGAAAAAGCACCATGAACGTCAAATGGTTACACCATCTATTATTCAACTCACCCATATTTAAAACGTTTATTTTCGCATCTGAATTCTACCATGACAAACTCTGGTACCCTACAACAGGAAAAAAGAAAATAAACGAATACAAAAAAACAAACTGGGGACAATTATTTGATAAATATCCATATGGAGATTTTCCAGAGTATACAGAAATCAAAAACTGGGACCCATATTAATACCCAGTTAATTTATATATTCCTTTAAAATCTATTTTTGAGTCATATTTAATATTATTTAAATTTTTATCCCCAATGCGTATTAATTCAAAAAAGCTTCCACGTAATCCACTTAAATAATCATTGGTTGTTATACTGCCCATATAAACATATTTACTTGTCTGAAACATGTTAAAGTTTTAAAGGTTATCTTTTTAGTCAAAAAATGACAATAATGATTATGGATCTTTACGATTTCAAAAAGCCAGAAAACACTGGAGAAAAAATTGAAGGACAACCAAAAATAAATAAAATTAGTGTTAAATCGATCTTAAATAAACATAAAAAGAGAGATTCATGGTTTTTAAGTGATTATACCCTAAATCCGTACTATGGATGCTCAGTTAACTGCCTTTACTGTTACATTCGAGGGAGCCACTACGGGGGAAATATCACCCATAAAACATCTGCCAAAGCAAATGCTTCAGATATCCTGGTAAAACAGCTCAAAAAAAGGGCAAAAAACAAAGAGTACGGATTAATAGCCCTAGCAACTTCCAGTGAAGCTTATCCGAAGATCGAAGAAGAGTTGAAATTAACAAGATCTGTTCTCCAGATAATAAACAGGTTTAAATTCCCCGTTAGTATTTTAACTAAATCTACCCTTGTTTTAAGAGATATTGACATTTTAAAGAAGATAAATGAAAATGCAATTTTACCCCATGATTTAAAACCTAAATTAAAAGGAGGGGCCATAATATCCTTTTCTTTCTCCACCCCTGATGAAAAACTGGCCAGAATATTTGAACCCAATGCCCCCACACCTAAAGAAAGGCTTGAAACCATGAAAAAGTTTAAAGAGGAAGGTTTTAAGGTGGGAGTATGTTACATACCGGTTCTGCCATTTTTGTCTGATTCAGATAAACAAATAGAGAAAATGGTAGTAATGGCTAAAAACTACGGGGCAGATTCAATTTTAACTGCAGGCCTTACTTTATTTGGAGAAGAATCTAATGATTGTAAGACAGTTTATTATAAAATAATTGAAAGGAATTTCCCTGAAATTTTAGAAAAAACAAAGCGTTTATTTGGGGATAATTTTTATCCTACTTCAAAATATCAGAGAGACCTTGCTGAAAGGGCAGACAGGATATGCAAAAAATATGAGATTAAAAATAGGTTTTAAATTGAATAATTAAAAAATTAGATTTATACGATACCTACTATAAAAAGTGATTAAATGAAACCAGACATAAGATTCGGTCCAGCAGGAAGACCCACAGGATACAAAGGTAAAACCACACAAGTTTGCGATTATATTAAAAAAGTAGGGCTTGATGCTTTTGAGTATCAAGCTACTTACGGAGTTAGGATATCAAAACAGTCTGCACTTGAACTTGGCGAAAATGCAGCCAAAAATGATATCCTGGTTTCAATGCATGGCCCCTACTATATCAATTTATGCTCACAAAAAGAGGATACAATTAAAAAATCAGTTGAAAGATTAGTTCAGTCTGCAAAAGCAGGAGAATGGATGAATTCATACAGAACAGTTTTTCACATGGGGTTTTATACAAAATATTCTCCAGATGAGGCCATGAAAAAATGTAAAGCTGCTATTTCTGAACTCTTAGAAAAAGTTGAAGCGCTTGGAATTAACAATTATACATTTGCGCCAGAAACTACTGGTAAAAAGTCGCAGTTTGGATCACTTGACGAGCTGATAGAAATATGCCTGTCTTTTGATAATTTTACCCCAACAGTAGACTTTGCACACATGCATGCACGGTCTGGAGGAATTATTAAAACTAAAGAGGATTATGCAAAGATATTTGATAAAATAGAAAATGAATTGGGTTTAAAATCACTTCACTGTCATTTTACAAAGATAGAATACACAGATGCTGGTGAGAAAAAACATCATATACTCTCTGATTCAAACTTTGGACCTCCCCTTACCCCTTTACTTGAATTAATTTCAGAAAATGGATTTAATGTCACTTTAATATGTGAAACTCCTTACCTGGATATTGATGCATTGGAAATGAAAAAAGAATACAGCAGTATTTTGAGGGGATAAAATAGAGCAAATGTCAACCAATAATTCTGTACGACACCAAAAATAAAGCCATTTTTTCATTTTTTTATGCCCATAGGTTTATATACAATCTGAAGCTAAAGTTTTTATTCCTAATCATACATACCATACTATAAAGATGTATAAAATTAAACCAACTTACGAATTTTTATATACAAGAAAATTGATTTTTAACATTATATTTAACGCTGGAAGGTGTATTAGTGAAATTTAACAATGTAGCGCCTGATTCATATATAGTAGAGAAAAAAATGCCAACAAGTCAAAACGGGCCTAAAAAAGAAGCCAAAGTTGTTGTCCTACAGTCAGTTGGCTATCCATTCCTATGTAATCTGGTTGAAAGCCCAAAGATAGAGATAGTTAATAAAGAACTTTTTGAACTCTATGCAAGGGAACAATGGGAAGGCTATGAAGTTTGCGAAGGCTCTTTTCTCTTTGATCAAAAACTATTACCTGATTACGCATTTAAAATAATAAAAGCTCATCCAAATAATTCCAAAATAACTGAAAATACCTCAATATTCCTTATGGAAAATGAAGAAGACGAGGAAATTAAAAAAATAGAAACCAACGTTAAAATGGATGATGTAATTGGCCAGGAACGTGCAAAAACAAAATGTAAGATAATAATGAAATATATACAAGAGCCAGAGAAATTTAAAGAATGGGCACCTCGAAACGTTCTTTTCTATGGACAGCCTGGAACAGGGAAAACAATGCTTGCAAAATCCCTTTCCAACGAACTCAAAGTTCCATTATTCCTTATAAAAGCTACAAGGCTTATAGGAGAGCATGTTGGAGACGGTGCAAGGCAAATACACGAGCTATTTGAAGCTGCATCCCAATCAGCTCCTTCAGTTATATTTATAGATGAAATGGACGCCATTGGACTTGATAGGAAATACCAGTCCCTTCGAGGAGACGTTTCAGAAGTTGTGAATGCATTACTTACTGAAATGGATGGAATAGACCAGAATTACGGCGTAGTAACTATAGGTGCAACAAACAATCCACACCTGCTTGACTTTGCAATAAGAAGCCGTTTTGAAGAGGAAATAGAATTTGAGATCCCGGATAAAGACCAGAGACAGAGCATGCTTGAAAACTATATAAAAACTATGCCCGTTGAAATGAAAGTAGACATTAAAAAGCTGGCAAATATCAGTAAAGGCATGTCTGGAAGGGACATAAAAGAGAGGTTATTAAAAACGGCGCTTCACAAAGCAATTTCTGAGGATACTGATTTTGTAACATGGGACCATGTAGAATATGCCTTGAACTTATATAAAACTGAGAAAAACGAACCAAAACACATGTTCGCTTAATTAAACAAAATATATAGAATGTTTTTACACATAAACATTCTAATTTACTTATTTTTTTAAATAGATATTCCATACATTTTTTATCTTAGACATTCCAATATTTAGAATGCCAATCCAAATATTGATAAATGAAGTTAAATTATAATAAATACAGTTCAATCGGGATGTTGAAATCATGAAAATACATGGAATGTTAATGGATTCAGCGAAATATCCACTATTAAATTTAAAATCATTTCTTTCGCTGGGTTTTATGATTTTAATTAGCAGTTTCTTGTTGAGCCAGTACTTTGATTTTAAAGAGTTTTTCGGAGTTAAATTAAGTGATAGTATTTCACTAGTTGTTATTCTGTTAGCCTTTTTAATATTAAGCATTGCCACAATCTTAGAATCAGGTTATACATTCAAAATTATTGAAAAAAGTTTAACCGGGATTAAAAAACCCCCTGAAATGAATAATTTCATTCCTATGTTTAAACACGGGATTAATGAAATAATTATATTCATCATATATTCTGCAGTACCTATTATTATTTTTCTTATGATTGTAGATGCTCTTTCTACTCAAATAAACTTTGGACTCCCAGGACTGTCTGAAAATATAATAATCTTACTTATAATCCTTTTAGCGTTCTTATTCTTCATTTCAAATATATTATTTACAGTGGCAATACCCTACATGGCTTTTAAAGGAGGTTCATTCAAAGAAGCCTTTAAAATAATAGATATATTAAGGAAAATTAAACAAATAGGCTTAAAAGAATTAGTAATTGGATATTTAATTGTAGTTTTAGGCCTAGTTGCAATTGGGTGGCCAGTATTAGAAGAGATAATAGAATCCGCAAATATAATTGGTTTTGTGATTGCAGAACTTATAATTGCCCCATATATCGTGATATTTTCCGCAAGATTCACGGCATTAATATATAAATCCCATCTTTCTCCCTGATACACTGATTAACATCATTATTTTGACTCCATTTTATTAAATATATCTCAAGAAAAATGATCATAGCTATTCCAATATGAAAAATATCTATGTTTTTGATCAATGGATTTTAATTTTCTTATAATTATTTTTAAAAACCGAAAAGCATATATAACAATCGTTATATAACAATTGTTACTTAACTGAAGATACTTATCCCCCCATGAGTATTTCATACAGATTAAATGAATGAAACATGAAAAAATAGGTTTATATTAATAAGGAGGTAGAATATGAAGTTCAACACAAAATCAGTCCATTCTGGAAGGCAACCGTGTCCCGCAACAGGTGCAATTTCAACTCCCATATGGCAGACTTCCAATTTTGTCTTTGATGACTTAGGGAAGCCCAAAGAACATGATTACACCAGAACAAGCAATCCAACAAGAAAAGCACTGGAAGATGCGCTTGCGGCACTTGAAGGAGGAAATGCAGGATTTGCATTTGCAAGTGGAATGGCTGCAATCACAACAGCAATACACCTCCTGAAAGCAGGCGACCACGTAATAGTTTGTGATGATTGTTATGGTGGAACTTACAGGCTTTTTTCCGAGATAATGACCAAATTTGGATTGGAATTTACGTTTTTAAGGCTTGACAATGAAGAAAAAATCTTAGACGCAATCAAACCAAATACCAAACTAATCTGGACCGAAACCCCATCAAACCCATTACTTAATATCACAGACCTCGAAATGATTTCAAAAATTGCAAAAGAACAGGAAATACTCACAATTACAGATAATACATTTTCAAGTCCTTATTTTTTAAGGCCTATTGAATTTGGAATCGACCTTGTACTGCACTCCACAACAAAATACATAAATGGACACTGTGATGTTATTGGTGGTGTAATAGTTACCACAACAGATAAACTGGCAGAAGATGTCCATTTCCAACTAAATGGACTAGGAACTGGTGAAGCACCCTTCGATGCATGGCTTGTTTTAAGAGGACTAAAAACACTGCCTCTTAGAATGGACAAACATGCTGAAAATGCCATTGCTGTTGCAGAATACCTGCAGGATCATCCAAAGGTTAGTGAAGTATTTTATCCAGGGCTCCCATCCCATAAGGGGCATGAAATAGCTAAAAAGCAGATGAAAGGGTTTGGAGGAGTGGTATCATTTAAAACTGATTCCAACATAGGTGCATTCTTAAGAAGTCTTAACCTGTTTTCACTTGCAGAATCCCTCGGGGGAGCAGATTCACTTGTTGAACACGCTGCAAGTATGAGCCATGCTTCAATGGGTGAAGAAGGCCGTAAAAATGCAGGAATTAGTGATGATCTAATTAGATTGTCAATTGGACTTGAAGATTCCGCTGATTTAATTGAAGATCTAGATAAAGCACTTTTAAATGCATAATTATTCCAGATAAAGAAGATTTAAATAACTTTTAATTTTCTTTAATTTAATTTTTATATTTAAAATTCTAAATATAAACCCAAGAAGAAATAAATTTTGAATTGTCCTTTTAATTTAAAATCAGGGATAACTTTTAAAGTCCATAACTATTCTTGACTTAAATGACAAATAACATCTAATCATTAAATTAACTAAATTTAATAAAGATTTAATTATAAACCAGTACTTTAAATTATTTATATTAGACAATGAACAGGATAATAAGTAAATATTAAAATACGATGAATTATTTTTTAAATTGGAGGAATTACAATGAATTATGATCTTATAATTGTAAGATATGGGGAGATTGGGGTTAAAAGCCCAAAAGTAAGGCGTAGATTTGAAAACAAGCTCATATCTAACATAAAACGCAAATTAAAATGCAGAATAGATATAAACCAGGGAAGGGTATTCCTGTATCCTGAAAATTTTGATGATGCATATAACGTATTGAGTAAAACAATGGGCATAGTATCATTCAGCCCTGTAATCTCTACAGAGACTGATTTTGATGTTATTGAAGAAACTGTCAACAAGTATGTGGAAAATTTAATAGCTGAAGGCTCATTTTCAAAAGAAAACACATTTGCAATAAGATGCAGAAGAGTAGGAAATCATGAATTCTCAAGCCATGAAATGGCAGGATTTTGCGGTTCAGTAGTTGTTAAAGCTACAGGTGCACCGGTTGATCTAAGTAATCCTGATTTTAAACTCTTTGTGGAAGTTAGGGATAGTAAAACTTATATCTACCACGAAAAGATCCAGGGAATAGGGGGCCTCCCTATTGGAACACAGGGCAAAGTTATTTCACTTGTATCTGGAGGTATTGATTCTCCTGTTGCAACATTTTTAATGATGAAAAGAGGAGTTGAAGTTATAATACTTCATTTTAACAACTACCCTTACACCGGAGGATCCAATGAGAAGGTACTTAAAATTGTTGATAAACTCAATGAATACTCACCTACTCCACTTAAGTATTATGAGGCAGGGTACGGAGAATACCTCAAAAAATGCATTGAAGACGCCCCTGTCCGTTTAACATGTGTCCTGTGTAAAAGTGGAATGTATAAAATCGCAGCAGAAATCGCCGAAAAAGAAGGTGCCCTTGCAATCGTTGATGGAAGCAGTTTAGGACAGGTAGCATCACAAACCCTGCCAAATATACTTGCAACAAGGTACCCAACAGCCATGCCAGTTTTAAGTCCTTTAATTGGACTTGATAAAATTGAAATTGAAGAAATAGGGAAAAAAATAGGCACCCTCGATATTTCTATACTTCCTGCACCAGGATGTACAGCTGTTCCACAGTATCCTGAGACAAATGCAAAACTGGATAAAGTTTTAGATGTTCTGGACGAAATTGATTTTGACGCGGAAGTTAAAAAGATTGTTTCTTCCATTAAAACTGAAGAATAACAAATATAAAACTTAATTATTTTCTAACTTTTATTTTTTAACATCTTTTTTTAAATACTCTTGTTAAATCCTTTAAACCACTTATTTCCAAATTAGAAACCCATGCACAATACTTATATGTAACGATTGTTATATAACTATTGTTAAGAAAAAAATGGGGATATTAAAAATGGAAATATTTGCAAAAATATCTGAAAAAGACGTAACAAAGGCAATTATAGAAGGATTTGCCGAAGAATTCATAGACTACATTGAAAGTGATGTAATCATCGTTGGTGCAGGTCCAAGCGGCCTTGTAGCTGCTAAAAAACTCGCAGAAAACGGCGTTAAAACACTCTTAATTGAAAGCAACAATTATCTCGGAGGAGGTTTCTGGATAGGCGGTTACCTCATGAACAAGTTAACAGTAAGGGCACCTGGTCAAAAAATCTTTGATGAGATTGGAGTACCCTACAAAGAAGTAAAAGAAGGCTTATTCGTTGCAGATGGACCCCATGCATGTTCTAAGTTAATAGCAAGCGCTATGGATGCTGGTGCTAAAGTAATCAACATGACAAAGTTCGATGATGTCGTTGTTCGTGAAGGGCGCGTTAGTGGTACCGTTATAAACTGGACACCAGTTTCTGCACTTCCAAGAGCAATAACATGTGTTGACCCTGTCGCAATTGAATCTAAAATTGTAATAGACGCAACTGGACACGACGCAGTAGTTGTAAAGTCTTTAGAAGAACGCGGACTTGTAGATATCGAAGGATTCGAGGGAATGTGGGTTGAAAAATCAGAAGACGCGATTATTGAACACACAAAAGAAGTGTACCCCGGATTATATGTAACTGGTATGTCTGTTGCAACCACCTTCGGTCAGCCAAGAATGGGCCCTACCTTTGGAGGAATGCTTTTATCCGGTGAAAAAGTTGCTGAATTGATTATAGAAAAATTAAAAGGTAGTGAAAACTCCAAAACAAGTGAAACTGCAGCTATCAGCAAATAAATTGAATATAACATGGTTTAATGCCATTTAACTTTTTTTTTAAATCACATAAATCAAAATATAAAATCTTATTTTTACAACAAATCTGGTTGGTATTATGGCAGCTAAAATCATAGCAGTTTGTACAAGTGAAAAGAAACAGACGAAGAAAATAAATGTTAGAGATGCATGTCTATAAAAGAACATCCCATCCCATTTACAATAATTCAGTTGGTATTATGGCAGCTAAAATCATAGCAGTTTGTACAAGTGAAAAGAAACAGACGAAGAAAATAAATGTTAGAGATGCATGTCTATAAAAGAACATCCCATCCCATTTACAATAATTCAGTTGGTATTATGGCAGCTAAAATCATAGCAGTTTGTAAAAGTGAAAAGAAACAGACGAAGAAAATAAATGTTAGAGATGCATGTCTATAAAAGAACATCCCATCCCATTTACAATAATTCAGTTGGTATTATGGCAGCTAAAATCATAGCAGTTTGTAA